>JACNJI010000144.1 GCA_014382645.1 Verrucomicrobiota bacterium
GGAACCAGCTTGATTGCCTTCCCTTCCCACCCACCTGTTTCAGGGCCGTATAACTCCGCCAACGTGGTGGCGTTCGTCTTGTTCAAGACCAGCGGCAGGCCGTTGTTAGAAAACGCCAACACCAGCTTCTTGTCTTCTCCTACCACCTCGGCTGTACAGCCGGAAATGGTGTGCTTCGCAGTTCGACCGTTAAGGTCGTCTGCCTTCATGTAACTTGAACGATATATTTCGTTTACATTCATTACTTTTATTATTTATCTTATCTAATTCTCATAACTACCACTCGGCAGAATGAGTTTAAATCCCCCTTGTTTGAGAAGATTTAAAAAGTCTACTATGTGTTAATGGTCTTTCTCTTTTGGCGTAATGCCGCGCGGTATTTTAAGGCTGTACCCGATTTCAGATACACCACTACTTCGTTTTCGCGGTAGAGTTTTCTCCCACCTCCAAAGGATTCGCCGCAGTGTTCTACCACACCCAGGCGCCACAAAACCGAAGGATGCCGGTGCAGCACTTTAGCTAATTCCTTTAGAGAAAGACGCTGTTCGATGCGTGGGGGGCTATCCTCACTACCTAGGAGTGCATTATGCCAGGCCTTCAAGCCGGCGTTTTGCCTCTCCTTTGAGGCGTTCCAATGCAACTCGGTACACTGTTGAAAACTTAACTCATTCATTGTCGTATCAAGTTCCAAAACGCATGTTATAAATCAGAAACAGCGTTACAATAAACCTGTTTTGATGGTGTAAAGTGGTGTAACTAGAATAGCCGAATACCACTGTAAACACGGGGGTTTTTAGAGGTGCTGGTATACCTGGTTTAACTACTGGTATGCGCTAGCTTGGTGCTGAACGTTTTCCCGAGACAAAAAAAACCTACTATTGGAGTGGTTACCTTTGGGTACGGAGGCTAAGTTTTTTTTGGGGGGGGGTAGGTAGTCCCGGGCGTGTCGAAAAAAAACAGAGGGCTTTTTGCTTCTCCTGAAAGACACGATTATTGAAGAAGGCTCGAGCAATGATCCCAGATCTTACGGGGGCAACCCTATTTTGGCGATTTGAGATGATTCCCTATGGAATCACCCTGTTAACTTGGGTTACACTGTGATTACTTGCTACGGGAGCAACTATTATAATATATACAGCCTCTCATGAGAGATGTATTGGGGGGAGAGGATAATAGACGCGTAATGTGCGTCAGCCAGTATAATTTAGGATTAAGAGGATTATTGAGATATGAAGGTATATTTATCTCTATTAAGAGAGAGATAATGTTTGTTGATATTACATTCCACTGATTTGAGTATTTTAATCAGTGTCTTCATTGCTCTCTCCTTCTGTACTGCTTTTGAGGACTTTGATTTCGATCTTTGCCCTGAAATGTATCGCTCTGGGGAGTCGGAGGATATGCCTAGTTCTTCTCGCAGACTTTCCCAATCAACGGGATCATTACTAGAGTGTAAAATTTTAAGGAAATTTGGTTGAGATTTACTACAAGACAATTGAGACCCGTCAGGCATTTGAACTGATTTGAAGTTGTTTGCAAATGTGATGATCGGCTTATTTGCCGAATTGGTCATTTGTTTTACCTCCTCTATTTCTTCGCTGAATAGTTCATCCCTTATTTCAAAATCAGTTAAAAAGGCAAGGGATTTGGCTTTATCAAAAAATTCTGCGACGTATTTAACCCTTGAACACCCCAGCAAAAATTGTGGGTTTTCTTCGGGTTTATCTCCAAAAACAGGGCGTTGGACAGTCTTATATTTTTGTTTTTCGTTATCATTATAGACTAAAGCAGGGGTTCCTGTGTTTTTTATCAACCATACAGCATACAAAGATCTGTGGCTATTCATACAGTCAAGGTCAATACCCGTTTGCCTGCTCCATTTCTCATGGAGATAGTGATCGCGAACCCCAAGTTCTCCATTTTTTATTTCATCTATGCCAACCTCTTTTGTTTCTTTGCCTAGGGTCTCATTCAAAAATTTTATCTTTTCCTTGAGATTGCGATCATCTTCTTTTACTAAAGACAAAGCTTCGCCATGGGTTTTGATATACTCAGACTTCCAAGGGAAAAAGGCAGCTAAAGCTGATTTCTCTTTTTCAAATTCCTCTTTATTAGCCCAACAAGGTGGAGGTAATAATCTGCAAGGATTTATCTTTACACAGACCTGTTCAGGGAATAAGGTATCATCAGATACAATCGGTATGCCAGGGACATACCAATCCGGTAGAGCCGCCTTAAGTGTTAAAACACGAATACCTCCTTTTGTATCTTTAACAAATAATTGCTTCCTAACCTTGTTTTTGTCTAACGACGATTTCCATCCAATACTATGGTATTTCATGTGTTCCCCATAGTCATCTATTCTTAGTAGTTTCATAACCGTGATTCGTCGAGTATTTCTAGTATTTGCTCTTTATCTTGTCGCCAACTTTTCGAAGACATGCTTAATAACATACCCCGAATTCGCGCATACTTGGATTTCTTGCCTTCATTCATTAGGGAAGGCATAGCTTCAGCAAAAGATCTTCGTAATTCCTCTCTGCCTGGCCGAAAATAATGTTTCAGTACTACCTCCACAGTTTGATGTCCGGTTATTTGGCGCAAAATTTCAATCGGCATCCCAGAAGCCAAGGCCTGCGTTACAAATGTTGTCCGGAATGAATGCCACCCTCTGGCGCTTCCTCTATGTAATCTTTGTGAATCAGAGTCGGCGTACAATCCTCCCCTTAACTCTTTTGGGGGCTCAACATTTTTAACCCTAATGATAGGAGCCTTAATCTGCTGCTCGATGGTATTCAGATATAGGCTAACAGTGCTTTGAGATAGTTTCTTTAATTTGGCAACCTGTTTAAGAGAGTGCCCATCCAAGTAAGCCTCGAGCGTCTCTTTCATCTTAACCTTCTTCTTCTTCTGCGCTGATAACTTGTTAATTGCTTCTAACGCAGCTGCTTTAAGTCTACTAAAAGGTAAGGGCTTAAATGTTTTTTTAGCTTTCTTTGCGGCTCCCATCGCTTTTTCAAACTGTTTGGTTTCCATGAAGCCCGACTGTTCTAAGATCGACCGAAGTCTTGTGTTAAGTTGGGAAGGACTTTTCTGATAAATTTCTGCTGCTGCCGGGAACACGAAAACACCGTTTTTCTGTTTACGCTTCGAAACGTTTTCCAGTTCGCTTCTCAATAACGGTAAAATTGGTATGTCAACATACTCGTTAGTCTTGGTAGTTTTTGTCCGAATAAAGCCTGATTCAAGGTCAACGTTAGTCCATTTTAATGAGGCACAATCGCCCCTTCTCAAACCCGTGCAGCAAGCTACGACAATTAGAGAACGGATAGGGGGGTCACACTTCCCATTTTTGAGAATTACTTTTAAGTCTTCCTCCGAAAAAACACCTCTATGAATCGTGTCTTCTGCCTTGGTTGGTATTACCCTGAAGTAGTTTTGATACGCATCAGACATTGGCTCAAAGCGTTTGAACAGACCTTTAAGGTGGCCAAATATAATGTTCCAGGTACGAGCACTGATCCCTCGTGCGTCTTGCGTTGCCATGTATTCATCGACGTGTTGCGCACTTACATCCCCCAGGTCTGTAAGATGGTTGTATTTGTCTTTTAAAAAGGAGACAAAGTTTTTTAACCGTTTTTTTCCTTGTTTAAGGTACTCAGTAGATGCGGGTCTTTTGCGGGGTAATTCAACCCACTTGCGAGGCAGTTCTTTTAGTTTTACAGATTTTACACGGAAACCGGACTTGATTTCCAAAACACGTTGCGCAAGTTCTTCAGCGTTCCTTTTTGCCTGCAATTCCTCAAGCAGTCGGTCATGAGCAACAAGAGCTTTTTGTCTAGATTTTCGAAATCGATTGTCCCACACTAAAGGGTCATCTCTGAGGGATTTTGGTCGGACGCCATCAACCCTAATTCCAAGATTGAACCTTCGAATTTTCTTTTCTATTACGAAGCGTCCGTACCACCATCCGGACGTGGGTTTTAATTCAAGTGCCACTCTTCATATGTATTGGTCTCGCCAACCGAAACACGGGGATAGGGTAGGCAACACTGCGCAAAGGATCAAACAAGAAATACCCCTAAACGTACCCTAAACCCACTTTTATTGTGTCATACATCTCAAATGGTTTCATATTACTGATAGAACAGTGACTTTAAGCAGGCATTACATGAAGCTTCCCAAGCTTGACACGAGGGTTCGATTCCCTTCACCCGCTCCACTCTTCTCCATCAATGACTTACGCAAGAGTGCAGGAAAAGTGCAGGTGATTTAGAAGAAATTATCCATGCCCTTCTGAGATCTTCCGTCGCAGCCAAGCTCGAGCGTATTTCCAGATTCTTTCAGCGCTCCTCAGCGAAATGCCCAATGCTTGCGCCGTCTCTTTCATCGTCATTCCAACAAAGTATTTGAGTTTGACCAGGTCGGCTGCGATTGGGTCTGCTGCTGCCAATAGATCCAAGGCTTCGTCTATCGTGAGCATTTCCTCCGATGCAAGGGATTGAAGCAACTGCACGTCCTCTAATTCCACCGGTCGCACACCGGCCCCGCGCTTGAGACTTTGCCGACGCCGCGCCGATTCTACCAAGATCCGACGCATGGCTTCTGCCGCCACAGAGAAAAAATGCGCTCGGCACTCAATATGCAAGTCCGTGCCGCCGAACATCCGGATCCACGCCTCATTCACGAGTGCGGTCGGCTGTAGCGTGTGGCCCTCTGCTTCACTAGCCATTTTCGAAACCGCGATTCGACGCAGCTCCTCGTAGATCGTTGGCAGGAGATTTTCGGCTTCCTTTTCGCGACCCTCCTTCATTGCTTTCAACATTTCAGTAACGTCGCTCATGCCCGTAACTTTATCTGCCGCTTCAATGGATTCGAAGGATGCCTCATGCTCGGTCAACTGCTAATGTCTTGAGATCTCATCAAGTGCAGGGACCTGCCAGATATGCAGAAGGCCATTCCAGTTGCACGATGCCAGGGTGTTACCATCCGGAGAAAAGGCCGCGCTCATGAATAGTGACCCTCTTCCTTCAAGTGTAAGAAGTTCCCGGTAACCAACGGTGTCCCAAAGCTTAACCGCCTCCCGCGCGTTACTCGCGATGGCCAATCGCTCAGAGTTCGGTGAAAAGGCTGCGGAATGTTGCCCTTGCAGAAAACCACGAATAATAGCCACCCGTTTTGCTGATCCAGTCTCCCATACATGGCCAACCCCTAGCGCACTTACGAGAGCGATAAATCGGTCATCGGGAGAGAACGCGCCCCTACCCACCTGCCGGAGATTGAGGTCTAGCTTAGTCTGTTCACCCGTCGCGGAGTTTCGCAGGGTTCCGGCGTGTTCCCCGTAAATCTGCAACGACCAGGTTCCGCTGGGCGAGAACATAACCGAACCAGCCGATTGAGGCGCTTGAACCGTCCACGATTCAAGCACTGTTCCTGCCTCAATATCCCACTTTCGAAATTCACCCGACCCGACCCGAAGCGACACCAGGTGGTCCGATGCACCAATGAACCGTATGGGTATCTCAGGATCTTCAACTGAACCTATCCTCCGGATCAGAGTGCGTTCATTCAGGCTCCACACTTCAATCATTTCGTTTGAAAGATTGGCCGCAACAAGTTCTCCATCGTTGGAAAACCGAACGGTCTTAACATTGTTGTCGAAGTTGAGAATCGAATCGTATTCCTGAAAACGTTCCCCATGCCACCGGGTCAGTTGTCCCTGTTTGTCCAATGTGACGACGGATTTGCTATCCGGCGCGAAGCTCCAAGCGACAACCGCTACTGGCAGAATGATCGGGCCGTCTTCTGAAGAACGCCCCGCAGTATCCCAGACACTCACGACACCATCCTTTCCACCGCTCATAAGTGTTCCGGAGTCTCGCGAAAGCGCGAGACTCCAAACCTCATCTTTGTGGCCCTTGAACGTGGAAACAGATTGAGAAACGGTCAAAGGCCGCCAAGGTCGGCCCTGAGATGCGAAGGTGGTTACAGTCTCGGCAATCTCGTTCAACTTGCCCACATCCCAAAGACGAATCGTCTGATCACCGCTGGCCGAAGCCAAGGTCTTTCCGTCAGGCCAGTACACCAATGATTGGATGTAGGTTCGGTGACCTTCCAGTCGAGCCAGCTCCAGCCCGCTGTTTACGTGCCAGAGTCGGACGGTCGATTCCACGAAACCCCCGCTCGATGCCAGCACAGAACCGTCGGGAGACAATGCAAGCTCTGTGATTCTTTCCTCCGCCACCTTGGATTCCCAGATAGCCTCACCCGTAGTCAGATCTAAAACGCGAACTCTTCCTTCTCCATTTGCGTAGGCAAGAAACCGTAGATCAGCGGAGATCGTTGTGGGGCCAAAACCAAAACGGCCCGTTGGAATAGCCGATCCCCGAAGCTTCCGATTTTCCAATTCGGTGGCCTTTTTTAAATCCCACAAACTAAGCCTTAAGCTGTCGGTGACCGTGATCAACCGTGCGCCATCTTCAGAAAAAGCCATCGCGGCGCAATCCCCTCGTATCGGAAGGTTCCCTACAACTTGACGTGTTTCTTTATCCCAAAGGCGGACCACCGTACCGGATTGGGATTCCACTGTTGAACCGAGAGAATCCCTTGTGGAAAACGCAAGCAAAGGAGCCGTTGGAGAGAAGAGGAATGGAGCCGAAAACTGGGCTCGACGAAACCGACCAATCCGTTCCCGCGAACGCAAATCCCACAACGATATTTCGTCTTTCCATTCCTCACCTATCGCAACACAGTCACCGTCGCTGCTCATGCTCATGGAAGTGACACCGTCCGCCGCTTGGCATAAAACATAGAGCGCGTCACTTTCGCAACGTTCCCAGAGATAGCGCCATTCCCATCCCCGCAAATCCAGTTCCAGCGTCGATTGATCCGACACATCCTCTTTCGGAATATAGCATTCAAGTAATTCGCGAGCACGCCCGAGATTATTCACGGATAGCGCTTGCTGCGCGAGGTTCATGTCCGATGCGTATGCCCGACGTCGGTTAACCAAAGCCTGTGTTTCCGCAACTTGCTTGGCAGCGGCCGCCTGTTCCCTCAACCCAATTTCCACCTGTTCCGAAATAGCGATCTGCCGGTATGCTTCACTTTTCTCAATCCATTGCCAAGTCGTGAACCCGAAGCCTATCGCCAACGCGCCAGCGAAAGCCGACACGGCGGTGGAGAACAATTTATTGCGCCTGATAAACTTTCGAACCCGGTAGACTGAACTCGGAGGGCGAGCCAGTACGGGTAGGTTCTCCAGAAAGCGCCCCACGTCCATCGCAAGTGCATTAGCTGTATCGTACCGTCGGGTCCGATCCTTCTCCAATGACTTAAGAATAATCCAATCCAGATCGCCCTGTAGTAGGCTGGAGAGCTTCAACGGATCAGATCGCTGACGATTGGCTGTTGTTGTCCGTTCAGCGTCCAACATGGTTCGAATCTTAGTGGACGGTCTCATTGGTTCAGACTCACGGATCGTCCGTCGCATATCGTCTAAACATGAAGCAGTCAGCTCGGAGGGGTCAAATGGAGTCTTCCCAGTTAAAAGCTCGTAGAGCAGCACGCCGAGACTATAGATATCCGCTCGAGTATCGATGTCCTGGCCGCTCATTTCAGCCTGCTCGGGACTCACGTAAGCAGGTGTGCCCATGAAAGAATGAAACTCCGTCAGGGCGGTCCGCTCTGTCAGTTTCCGTTCGGTAGCCTTGGCGATTCCAAAATCGATCACTTTAGGCACGGGCTTCGCGTCATGAAGGGACACCAGCACATTCGACGGTTTGATATCGCGATGGATGATTCCTTTTTGATGAGCATGTTGAACGGCCTGACAAACCTGCACAAATAGCGATAATCTTTCGCCGGTGGAGAGCTGATTCTGATCGCAATATTCCGTGATGCGCGTGCCACGCACTAAATCCATGACAAAGAACGGTCTTCCGGACTGCGTGCTTCCGGCATCGAGCACGCGGGCGATGTTCGGATGATCCATCAGTGCGAGTGCCTGACTTTCGGATCTGAAGCGGGCAATGACGGCCCCGGTTTCAAGTCCGGGTTTTAATATCTTCACAGCGACCCGGCGACGAACCGGTTCTTCCTGTTCAGCCAAGTAAACCATCCCGGAACCCCCTTCTCCAATCTTTTGGATAAGCCTGTAGACACCCAACCGATCCCCAATTTTCTCACCGATGACGTCCTGACTATTCAGCGCCGCCTGCTGAAATCCGGAAGAATCAATCGGAGTACAGACCGTCTGCATGAAATCATCGTCCTTGTGATTCTCAAGCAACGCATCAACAGATGCCCGAAGATCTGAGTCTCTGGCACAGGCCTCAGCCAAGAACTGCTCCCTTTCGCCCAGATCCGAGATTTCTATCGCATCAAGAAATAACTCCCGCTCAGGTCTATCCGGTTCATTGTTAGATTCGGTCATCGAATTGCTTTTCAAACTGACGAGCGTCATTTTCGCCGTAAATCCGCCAATATTTCTTCAATCATAGTTGGGTTAAGAGCTAAGATCAATGTCATTTGGGCACTCACAATTTAACGAACACCACGAAGTCGATAAAAGATAAATAATGTTGGCGGTTTCTGAGGCCGGCCTACGCTTGTGTATCATGTACTAAGGAGTGCGTAAGTTAGTAGATATTAGATTTATACCTTGATATAATTTTCGGTGTGAAAGAGCACGACGGTAGAAAGTTCGATCATAAAGCACTCGAAGCAATTCGTATGCGGGCGGTGAAGCAGGTGGTAGCC
>JACNJI010000347.1 GCA_014382645.1 Verrucomicrobiota bacterium
GGAACACGGGGGGAAACGGTGCGACACCGAACGCGGGCCTCCCCCCAAGTTGGACGGTGACAAAAGAAAAGCGTAGAGGCAGGGTCATCAGGGCAGTGGAATAACCAGTACAATAGTGGTTGGGGATCGCCACTACCAAAATGCCTCCAGTGGTCCTCGGCAAGAACGCCTTCACATCTTTGCAATAAACGCCAAGAACGGCGAGACCATTTGGGAACGCCAATTTCAAGCTACCGGACGAACCGTTTGTCACAAGAAGACCTGCGTCGCAGCCCCTACCGCAGTGAGTGATGGGAAAGTGGTAGTGGCCCAGTTCTCATCGAACGATGTTTTCTGCCTCGATCTGGCCGGCAACCTCAAGTGGCTCCGAGGGTTGACCCTCGACTACCCCAACGCGGCGAACAGCTTGGGGATGTCGTCCTCACCGGTAATAGCCAGTGGCGTGTTCGTCACCCAAGTGGAAAACGACGCCGACTCCTTTTCCGCAGGACTTGACCTTGAGACGGGCAAGACCCTCTGGCGTAAATCTCGACCCAAAGGAGCCAACTGGACCTCCCCCACGGTTTTTAAAGGCGGAAAGGGAGAAGAACTCGTAGTCCTCCAGTCCGGCAAAGGGTTGCTGGTTCTCGAACCCAAAACGGGAAAGGATCGCTGGAAATACGAAGAAGGAGCTGCCACAATACCTTCCACGACCGTAATGGGAGACAGTTTGTTCATTCCCTCCAACGGTCTCACCGCTGTCAAACCCCGCGAAGACGGACATTCTCACACCCAGCTTTGGCGAGCCAATAAACTCGCACCCGGCACGGCAAGTCCCGTAGTGGCAGGGGATAAGATTTACGTGCTGAACAAAGCAAACGTTCTTACGTCGGCCAATCCTTCCAACGGAGAACTCGGTTGGCGTCTTCGACTCAAGGGACCCTTTAGTGGGTCACCCGTAGCAAACAAGACGCACTTCTACGTATTTAGCGAGAATGGATTAGGCCAAGTGGTCGACCTCTCCGGCGAAGAGGGTAAAGTGGTCTCCACCGTCGATCTCAAGGAAACCATCCTCTGCACTCCGGCGATTTCGGGCAACGCCCTCTACATCCGCTCCGACGCCCTCCTCTGGAAGTTCGGCGGCTAAAGTTGCACTTGCCTTAAATCCGAGTTTTTAACTCGGGGATTCGTTTGCGGAGGGCTTCTGCGCCTTGACTGGTCGCAGAGCTCTTCCATAGGTAGATCTCGCGCAGGCTCTTGCACTTGCCAAGTTTGCGAAGACCTGCGTCACCTACCTCAGTTCCTCCAAGATTTAGGTAGCTCAAGTACTTCAATCCCGACAATTCCTCGAGATTGGCGTCGGAAACCTTTGTATCTCTCAGATCAAGGCGCGTAATGCGCGGAAAGGTCTTGAGGGTCGCGAAACATTCGCTCGTCACTTTGGTACGAGCGAGGTCGAGCTTGCAGATGTGCTGCCGAAGGGGCGCTAGCTTGGCGAGATCCTCGTCTCCGGAGCTTGCTGACTCTGCGAGGAAACGTACTTCAAGCAAGGAGCTTCCTATCCCGATGGAACGAACCAAGGCTCCAGTGCTTTCACGAACTTTGCTCAATGTTTCCTCGGGTAGTGGCTTCAAGCCCTTGGCCACTTCATCGTAAAACTTGTGGTAAGAAGGGGAATATTCAACTTTAGCCTGAACTCCATCGACGTACTTTTCGGCTCCATCAGTGGCGCCTACCCAAGTGCCGAAATCTACTCCTTGGGCAATCCACTTGCGAATCACTTCCTGCTGAGAGGAGGTGAGAGGATCGCCCTTGGGCGGCATCACGTCGTCGTCATCCGACGGAAGCGTGATTCGTCGATACAAAGGACTTTCACTGGGGTGATTGGGGGCAATCACCTTGCCGTCGTCGCCACCGTGAAGGATGTGAACGCCGCCATCGAGACGAAGTCCCGCCTTGGGCTTCTTCAATTTACCGTTTTGCTCGTAGGGCGCTTTGTGGCACTCAATGCAGCGATCCTGCAATATGGGCAAGACCTCCTTTTGGAAGTCTATTTGGGCAGTCGCCGGAATCACGAAGGAAGAAAGAGAGAAAAACGGTAGATATCTATAAATCACGGAATTCAAAATAACTATAATTGAATGCAATACCAGTTTCGTTTGAGCAGTTTCATTAAAATCTTAAAATAAGGAAACCCAAGATTACGCTTGGAAAAGAGAGCAACCAAGCATTTGCTGAACCACCTTTTCGACAACAATCCAAGAACAACAATCATGAGCAATAAAACCCTTTCCCTTTCGGCCTCCCTCATCGTGATCCTATGTATCAACGCCATGCCCTCGGCATTTGCAGAAAAGGGTTTCTCTTGGAAGGACGAACCCGGCAAACACGTCGACCTGCAAAAAGACGGAAAGAACATTGCCCGCTACGTCTACGAGCGCATGGATCCCAATGACCGCGAGCGCACCTATAAGCCATTCCATCACGTCTACCAATCCGATGGCAAAGAGTTCCTCACCAAGGGCCCCGGCGGAAAATTCACACACCATCGCGGCATATACTTTGGGTTCTCCAAGTGCTCCGCGCAAAACAAGAACGGCAAGAAGGTTGGAGTCGACACCTGGCACTGCAGAGGCGGTTACCAAACGCATGAAAAGTTCCTCGCTCAAGAAGGCGGAGACAAGGCCGTCCAAAAAACGGAGATCGCATGGCGGGTGGATGACGGCGCCGTGTTCGCCACCGAGCATCGCCAGCTCACCTTTTCCCACCGAGAGGACGGCTCCTTGCAAGTGGACTTCGAATCCAATCTAAGCACAACGCAGGACAAGGTCAGTCTCGACGGCGACCCCCAGCACGCAGGCTTTCAGTTTCGCGCTTCCAACGAGGTGGCCGCATCCACGGGCAAGCAAACTTACTATGTCCGCCCGAACGATGGGAAGGGTTCCGAAGGTAAAACCAAGAACTGGCCCGGCAATAAGGACATGAAGGACCTCCCGTGGAAGGGGCAAAGCATCGTAGTTGGAGGGAAGCGCTACTTCACCGTCTACTTGGATCACCCATCCAACCCGAAACCATCCTTCTACAGCGAGCGCGACTACGGGCGTTTCGGTTCCTACTTCAAGACGGAGATCACCCCGAGCAAATCCTTGTCCATAAAATATCGACTGGTCATCAAGCAAGGCGAACGCACATCCGACGAGTGCGCTGCCCTTAGTAAAGAATTCTTAAAGTAGTTTAAGCACAGGCAGAGTATTTAGAGATGAACAGTCGTTTCCTTGTACTGGTTTTCTGGTTTACCTTAACACTCTCCGCCAGAGCCGAGGACAGGCCTCCCAATTTCGTGGTCATCTTCTGCGACGACTTGGGTTATGCCGATCTCGGATGCTTCGGGGCAAAGAAGATCAAGACTCCCAACATCGATCGCATGGCCGCCGAAGGCATGCGACTGACGAGCTTCTACTCCACCTGCAGCGTGTGCACACCCTCGCGTTCCAGCTTACTCACGGGGTGTTATCCCAGACGCGTGAACATGCACGTGAACCACGAGAACCTTTGCGTACTGTTCCCCGCGGATCGAAAGGGATTGAACCCGGAGGAAACGACAATAGCGGAAACGTTGAAGGCCAAGGACTACGCCACCATTTGCGTGGGAAAATGGCATGTGGGTGATCACCCGAACTTCCTGCCTCACAAACAGGGCTTCGATTCCTACTTCGGAATTCCGTATTCAAACGACATGAATCGCAAAGAGGTGCCGTTGCCCCTTCTTAGAAATGAAAGAGTTATCGAGTCTCCCGTCGACCAACCGATGCTCACCCCTCGTTACACCAAGGAAGTAGTCAACTTCATCTACGCGAACAAAGACAAACCGTTCCTCGTCTACCTACCGCATACTTTCCCCCATGTCCCGCTTTTCGCCAGCTCAAGATTCAAAGGCAAATCCGAACGCGGTCGCTATGGGGACACGATTGAGGAAATCGACTGGTCAACGGGGGAAATACTCAAGGCTCTCAAAAACACGGGTGTGGATGAAAACACCATGGTTCTCTTCACCTCGGACAACGGCTCACAGCAAAAGGGCAGCAACTTTCCCCTGCGTGGACGTAAAGGACAAACGTGGGAAGGCGGGCAACGAGTACCCTGCGTCGCGAGATGGCCGGGCAAGATTCCCGAAGGTTCCGAAAGTTCCGAAATCATTTCAACACTGGACTTCCTTCCCACCTTCGCCAAGCTAGCCGGAGTACCCTTGCCCGAAAAGACCATCGACGGGCATGACGCGAGCGACATTCTGCTTGGCGAAAAAGGCGCCAAGTCCAAGCACGAGGCCTTTTACTATTACCAGATGGACCAACTCCAATGCGTTAGGGCGGGAAAGTGGAAGCTTCACCTCGCCCTTGAGAGCAAAAAACGCAACTGGGGCAAACCCGAAGGCAAGGCGCCCCAACAACTGTACGATCTCGATAAAGACATAGGGGAGACGACGGAGGTGTCGCCCGATCATCCGGATGTGGTTAAACGCCTGCTGGCGCTCGCCGAAAAAGCCCGGTCGGAACTTGGCGACGTTGACAAACCAGGCAAAGGACAGCGCAAAGCCGGTTGGGTGGAAAAAGCCTCTCCCCGTCTCATGAAATTACCGAATTGAGGAATCTTTCCTCGACCACATGACCCCTCTCCTGCTGGCTTTCGTCGCGGGAGCCCTGTACGGCATTTCCGCGCTGTTCTTCAAGAGAGCCCTGGATACGGGTGCGGGCACCTTTCGTTCCCTCGCCTACTCGAACTGGCTCATCACCCTCATTTTCATTCCATACCCCTTCCTTGCCGAGCAAGCGTTCACTTATTCGACCCTGGAGAACGGACTCCTCCTCGGTCTCCTCTTCTTCACCTCGCAGGCAGCTTGCTTCCTTGCCTTGCGTAGGGGTGAAGCCTCCGTCATCACTCCCGTCCTTGGCTCGAAATCCCTTTTCGTTGCAGTATTCCTTGTCCTTCTCGGGTTCAAGGACTCCCTGCCCTCTGAGACTTGGTGGGCGGCCGGACTCGCAGGAATCGCCGTGGTGTTACTCGGTTGGCCTACCAAGAACTACCGCCCCTCCTTGATCGGTCTAGGGCTCGCCATCCTCACCGCAGCCGGTTTCGGACTCACTGACGCCCTCGTACCACACTTCGCCAAGACCACCGACCCGTTTCACTTACTCTTCGTGATGGTGGCGACGGTAGGACTCCTTTCCGTTTTTCTAATTCCCGTCAGCCAAGGCCCCTTCCTCGGTTGGCGGAAAGAAGCCGACAAATGGCTCCTTCTGGGAAGTATCCCCATGGCGCTTCAGGCAATGCTGATGTCTATCGCAATCGGCTTCTTCGACGTGCCCACCGAAGCCAATGTCTTCTACGCTTCCCGCGGTCTATGGAGCATTCTTTTCGTAGCTTGGTTCGGATCATTTATCGGAATTAGCGAGGGGGGTGCCCCAAAGGGAGTTCTCGTCAGGCGCTTCCTTGGAGCCGCTCTTCTACTCGCAGGAATTTATCTAGCCCCACCTAGCCCTGGATGAGTAAATCAAGGCTTAAGAAGGGGACAGGATTACCTCTCAATTTATTGCCCTAGAAGATCATCCAAGGCAAAAAGCAGAATCCGACCTAGGCATTCACCTCACCACAAAGCAAGTCTGATGATTTCGAGAGGAATAGTATTAACTCAAGCCAATCGTGGTCGTGCCTAATTCTCAATTGTTTACGACAAGTGTTTTTCCGACTTTCGAGACTTTCGGAATAGCGTTCTCCACCAGACCTTCAATCGACACGAAATGCGGTATGTGATAGCTGATGCAGTGCAGTTGGCCGTGATCAAAGACCAACTTGTCGCAGTTTATGCGTTTGACGCTCCATCCAGGCAACAAGGAGCGGTACACCGCTTCTGCACGATTCTCGATGGCAGGATCCACGTCAGCATACGAAGGCATCAAAAGTACACCATTGGCCATGATTACATTAGTGTAAGAGCGCCAGTCGTCACCTGACCGTGGAGGCATGGGGATGCGAACGACCTTAATCGGACCAGCGGAAGTTGTTATCTTCGAAATGTATTCAGCGTTTTTATCGAGCACAGCACGGTTTTCGGGGTCACCCGAGCGGGTGATTTCTCCGACTACCGCGAGGTTTTTACCCAGCATCGACATGAACATGTCGACATGCCCATTGGGCTCCTCCTGAAGTGCCCCGACGGCAAAGACGGCAAAGACGGCTCTCACGCCCAAATAGTCGTCAAACATGCTCATTAGTTGTTTTTGGGTATAATGTCGTTGTTGGTTGAGGTCCAAGGTCTTGGGCGTGGTGAACAACATCCCGTCGCCGTTGCTCAGCATGTTGCCACCTTCAAGCAACAGGGGAACGGATCGGGCAGGAAGGCCTAGTAATCGAGCCAGTTCAAGACCCATAAGTTCATCCTGCTTGCGGTTTTCACGCATGTCACGAGTTTGGTATTTCGCATCGACGACGACGGCGGTATCGTCGTCGTAGCGCACAATGCAGGGCGCGTAGTCGCGGATCCACATGGTATTGCAAGGAAGGACGAGAAATCGCATAGCGTCTGCAGGTAAACCGTTGCTTCTCATGAGTTCGGCGCCTCGCTCGGCTTGCGCTGTGCTATTGACTACCCCGAAAAGCGGAACTCGGCGATCAATGGCTCTGGCGATATCAAGGTAAAGCTTCGGCGTGAGATGGAGACGTCCTTGGCAACCAATGAGAATCGCCGATTGTTTGCTAAACTCGGCCGCCGGGAAATAGTCCTCGGGCTGAGTCAAGGCAGGCGAAGTTCTAGAGGGTGAACCAGAAGGCTTGGCAGGAGCATTCATCTTCTCCGCAATTAGCGGCTTCTCGGGCGACAAAAAAGAAGAACTCCAGTAGGCGCCGCTTAAAAAAACCACTAAAGCGAAGACAGCAAAGCCGTAACGCTTGGCAAAGATGTCGCGAACTACGCGAAAAGTCGGATGGAGAAGCACTGTAGACTGAGTCTGCCGAAGATCCATTTCAGGGACTTTTTCGGAAACAGGCTTGGAGTTTCCCGCGGCACGGAAAACAGAACGGGCTTTCTTGTTGCTCATGATCGAACGCGTCGGAAAAGGAGGTCCAAGACCTCACCCCTCATAAGTTCCTCCCCTTCCAAAGCCTCAAAGACAATGGATGAGATACCCGCCAGTTGTAGAACCTGCCACCACGCAATTTCCGAGATCGTAATCATAAAAAAAAATTTGGATCAATTAATAACAAAATAAGAAAAAATCAAGGGAAGACAGCCTCCGTCACGATATTCTTAAGCAAATGAATAGAAGTGTGCGTCGATTTTAGGACATTTATCGGCGAAATATTTTCGCTACCCAAAGGCTGAGCCTCCCAAGATAAACTTTAGTGCATCTCCACCGAACAAGCACCCAAGCCGCCACGATAGTAGTTAAAGCGGACGTTCGGGTGGTCGGCCAGAAGTGACATCGGCACGGCGCTGTCGGCGATACCCTTTGAGATCATCAAGGCGGTAAGGCGTTGCCCAAGCGGATTGTCGTGCGTACCTGCATGCCAAATGGAGACCCGTTCCGCCTGCCAAGTTTCTTGGGGTCCGACCGTAATCGCCTGTTGCGGAACCATGGTAACGTTCCCGCCTCCCGAGGTACGTGCGTTTTGGGAAAGGGTGATGGGATGCAATTCCACAACACGGGTGGCAAGCTTGCGGTATTCCTCGGGACTCGGCGGCTCGTCCTCATAGGCGCCTTCACGACGCAGGGGATCGTTGAAGGCCCAGTGCTTCACGTCGCCCTGCCCTCCCTGCATGACTACGCAGCGCGCACCGTTCCAGCTTTCCCGATAAGCGGCGACGTCCGCCTTGGGAAAATGAAGATTTTGCTCAGGTGGCCGCAAGTCCTCACGAATACGGTCGAAGCACAATTCGCGATCCGCCTTTTCAAAGGATAACGGGTGATCAGCAGGGACCTCTTTCCCGTCTTCGTACCACTCGTCCATCCCCCAGAAATGCGCGTCCTTGAGAGAAACCCTCAGTTCGTTGACCAATCTGGCGACCAAAGGCAACTGCTCGGTAGGCCCGATCGGTCCGCAAATGCCAGCAGGATTGTCGGGCGTGGACTGTTTCCATGACTCGAGGTATTCCAAGGCCTCGGCCAAGTAAAAATCCTCCAGAGTATCGTACATCCGCACCTCGAATCCGGGGCGAGACAATTCAAGCAAATCCTTCTCGGCCAGCTTTGCGGCGTCGTTGATCAAATCATCCTCTAGCGTGGTGTAGTCCCACCAATCGGGAGCAATGCAGCTGAGTTTCCTAGGCATGATCCAAGTTCCTTTCGTATTCCTCGTTAATGTAACAAAACTCGCCTAGGGCATCCGCCAGCGGATCCAAGTCCTCCGAACTAAAGCCAAGATGATGATGCCTGCGCCAACCTTCGGACCGTTCGAAACGCCCCGATAGTTTTCCCACTTCACGATCTAATTCTTCCATTTTGGCCAGATAAGAATCTAGGCCTTGGCTTGCATCCAACCAAGAGCGTTGACTCTCGTGAGCGGAAAGAGCCGCAAGTTTTTCTTCCGCTACAGTCGACACGTCGACGAACAAACCGGCATCCACTCTCTTTCGCAGATTGTCCCTCAAACCGTAGGGCATGGCATGGTAGACGACAACCTCCTTTAGGGGAGGCTCCCTTGGGGGATCGGTCTCGAAATTGGGCATCGAATGCGTGAACGCCGCCGTAACCGCCAATCGGCAAACGTTTACGGGGTCCACCATGTA
>JACNJI010000105.1 GCA_014382645.1 Verrucomicrobiota bacterium
GACGCTCGCGCGCCGCGGCGGCTAGCGCGCGCAAAGCCACCGGTAGGTCCGCACCCAACTGTAAAGCCAACCCCGAATCGGCATGGCTGCCTATGCTGGCGAGGAGGGCGACCAAGGTGGTTCGGCGCCCGGCGGGTAGCGCCTTGTCGTCCAACTGTTGACGCACCACTCCGGCCACGTCGGCGCCACCGCCCACGCTGATCACCTTGACCAAGTGGGACGGCTCGGCGAAGTCCAAGCTTCCCTCGACAAGGGCGGGCTTCCAATGGGAAGCCAAGGCATGGACGGTTTGGGTGAAGGCAAAATTGATAAAACGGTCGGTTGGGCCGGCGGCGGCTTGGGCGGCGACCACCATGGCCTCTGCTTGGCGGACGTCGCTAGCTGCCACGATTGTCTCGAGGCGGACGCGGGGATGCTCGTCTTCGGCGCTTCGTTGCAAAAGAGCCAAGGGGTTCTCTAGGCGGTCCTGCCAACGACCGGTCACCCGCGTGGCGTAGGCCCGTGCCTTGTAGTTATTGGCCTTGAGAAGCCTGTCGAGCAAAGGGCGGTTCACCACCTCGTGTGACTCGAATACCCCGATTGCCTCGAAGAGCTTGTGCTCGAGCTCGGGGTCGTCGGGCTTTAATCCATCGACCCACATTTGGGTGGCGGCGATAGCCTCGGCCTTTGGCAAGTCCATGAGGCGCAGTTTGGCGAGTTGGCGGGTGCGGCGCATGGGATTGGCCAGTTGCCCGCACAATTCGTCAGCGTTCATCTTGGCCAAGACCGGTTGACGATGGAGTGGACGTTGCTTGGCGGTGATGCGCCAAATGCGTCCGTGTGTCTTGTCGCGGTTGGGATGGCGAAGCGACGCCTGGTAATGCCCGATGATCGGGTTGAACCAGTCGGCGACGTAAAGGGCGCCGTCCGGCCCCACGTTCAAATCGACAGGACGAAAGGCGTTGTGGGAGGAGGTGAGGAGCGGGGCCAAGGTCTGCAACCTGTGGCCGGCGCCATCGATGGTTGGGCGCAGTCGAGCTACGTTGCGGGCGTAGTAGCCGGCGATAAGGAAGTCGCCTTGCAGATCGTCGGGAAGGTGAGGCGAGTCGACGATCTCGATGCACATCGACTTGATCTTGGTATTCCCGATGCTCATCGCTCCACCCCAGTAACCACCGCCGATGTGGTCGGTGTGCACCATGCTCGGCAACATTTCACTCACGCCGGTACCGTTGCTTTTGATGAACGGTTCACCCCAGTCGCCGAAAGCATAGCCCCAGGGATTACCGCCGCCCGAAGTGCGACGGTAACTGTGCAGTTGGCGGCGCAGGGGGCGGAGTCGCCAGGAACCGTGTTCGTCAAGGCGGGCGATGCCCCATGGTGTCTGCACGCGTGAAAAGCAATGGAGTCCTTGGCAAAAGAACAGTTCGCCGCCCGGGCTCCAAGCCAGGGAGTTGATGTTTTGGTGGGTGTCGCCTGTGCCGAATCCGGTGAACAAAACTTCGCGTTGGTCCGCCTTCCCGTCGCCATCGGTATCGCGCAAATGCAACAGGTCGGGACCTTCCGCCAAGTAGACGCCCCCGTGTCCAAGGGCGAATCCGGTGGGCATGTTCAAGCCATCGGCAAACATTGACACCTTGTCGGCCTTGCCGTCCTTATCCTTGTCCTCGAGGATGAAGAGTTTGTCCGCCGCTGGTTCGCCGGGTTTGAGTTGCGGATAAGCCCAAGTGCAAAGGACCCACAATCTGCCTTCGGCGTCCCAACGAAAGCAGACCGGGTTGGCGATCCCCATGGACTCGTCCGCGAACAGGTTCACCTCATAGCCATCGGCAATCTGAAAGGAAGCCAACTGGGCGGTCACCGAGTTGTCCGCCTCGGGACTGGAAACGGACAAGGATCTCTGGGCGAGCAGACCACCGGCACACAGAAACAGGATAATCGAGGGGAAGGACAGGGCTGCTTTCACTTGAGCTGATTACGTATCGCCAAATTTCAAACGGCAAGAGGTTATTTCTTGCCTAGCGTCTTTTAGCATCGTGTGTCAAGGGAGCTTGGTTCATGCTGGATTATTCCGTTTAACCACTCTTGAGATCATGGTGTTTATTTGTTCGGAGCGTATAGCTTTTAGGTGTTCTGATTCTCAACCCTTGTGTTTTTAATGGTTCGTTTTTTTCTGTCTCCGTCCAGGAAAAGTTTTTGCTGGAGGTTGTCCGCAGGTCGGCAAATTATTCCGTCAAGTTTCACTAAGGAGATAAGTTGAGAAGGACTCTGCAGTTTTGATAGTGATCACCCCACATGAAATCTTTAGAGGGTCCGTAACTTCATCGCTATTATCTTGGATGTTCGCCTTTTTATTGGCCTTGGCATTTGAAAGCGCTAGCGGACAAGGCTTATCTACGGAGGAAGCTCGTTATCCAGCGCGTCCGGTCAAGGTCGTCGTCCCTTTTGCTGCAGGAGGTGGGAGTGACGTGCTCGTCCGCATTCTTGTTTCCGGAGTAGAACGCTCTGCTGTTGCGGGGCAGCCTCTAGTTGTTCTGAATGTTGGTGGGGCCGGGGGTACTATTGGTAGTCGACGGGTCAAGAACGCCAAACCCGACGGTTACGAGATTCTCGCTCTTCACGATGGCATCTTCACTGCCAAGCAGTTTGGCAAAGTGGACTATGGGTACGAGTCGTTTGTCCCCATTGCCGCCACAGGTCGTGATGGCGTGGTCGTAGCGGTTCGAGACGATTCTCGATTCGGTGATTTAAAAAATTTGTTACACGCAATCCGAGATCAACCCGACAGCGTTGTCTTCGGTGCAAATTTGGGTGCCCCTAGTCAACTCACTGGATTATTGCTTGAAGGTGGTCTCCCCGGAGCCAAATTCCGTTACTCCCAAACTGGCGGCGGTTCCGACAGGTTATCGTCCCTTCTCGGCGGGCATGTTGAGGGGACCTCATTTTCGATTGCCGAATACCTTCGCTTCAAGGAAGCGGGCGTCCGGGCACTTGCTTATATGGGCAAAGGTCGTCACTCGGCTTTGCCGGAAACGGCCACTGCGCGGGAGCAAGATTTCGATATAGTGAGTGATCTTACCCATTTTTGGTGGGCACCCAAGGATACTCCGCTCGATCGTGTTTCTGCTTTGGCTGAAATTCTCAAAGAAGGGATGAATACTTCGTACGTTCAGGAGAAATTTGCCGAGTTGCATCGCGAACCTATTTTTCTGACAGGGGATGAACTGAATACTTTCTTGGCGAATAGGAAACGGCTTTTTAGCGGAGTGGGGCAGGGGGCGAAGATCCCGCAACCTCCTGTCATAGCGTGGGTGGGTGGAGGACTTATTCTTCTTGGCTTGACCGTGTTTTTTGATCGCCGCCGAAAAAAGGCAGTCTCGGTTAACAGCTTGTTTCCTATTCCCTCTAGGAGATTATTAGGGGTGTGCCTCCCAAGAGCTATGCCGATCTATTTGATCCTGCTTCCATGCCGGGTCCGCACTTTCGCCCGAGTGACATCATTACTCAGGAGAAGCTTGACCTGTGCGATTTTCAGGATGAAGTCAGAACGCCTGATGAGCACGATGCCAAGCATAACCAAGCTCTCTATTATGCGATGATCGCTCGGATCGACGATCAATTCGCTCGCATCTTGAGTTTTCTCGAGGCTACGGGGGAAATAGAGAATACCGTAATCGTCTTTACCAGCGACCATGGAGAAAGTCTCGGGGACCATGGTCTTATGTTCAAGGGGTGCCGTTTTTATGAGGGTCTCGTTCGGGTGCCGCTAATCTTTTCATGTCCCAACCGTTTTCTTGGTTCACTCCAAAGCCGTGCTTTGGTCGAGTTGCTCGACCTTACGGCAACATTGCTTGATCTTACTGAGGCGGACCAACCTGATTATCTTCAGGGTAGAAGCCTGTTGCCAATCTTAACGGGAGAGGCGAATGCGAATCATCACAGAGATTTTGTTCGCAGTGAATATTTCGATGCCCTCGATCCTCACTTTACGGGGGGAGGGGGAACTTTCGCTACAATGTTTCGAGACGAGCGGTACAAGTTATGTGTATATCACGGGAAGGGGGTCGGTGAGCTTTACGATTTGGAAATCGATCCGTGGGAACACAATAACTTGTGGGATGTTCCGACGGAAACCCAAATCAAGAATGAATTGTTAGCCCGTAGTTTTGATGCCCATGTTCTTCTGACTACTGATGTCGGTTCTCGTCGTATTGCTCCCATGTAAGCAATCTCATCCAGACACCAGAAAGAACTTTCCGCAATTCAGCGGGAAGTTCTTGCTGATTATTATTGCTGAATTTGCTCAGCAATGTCTGGAGGTTGAACGATTTACCAACTGTCGTTACGTGGCCCGTCGCGACGGGGGCGCTCTTCTCGAGGACGAGCTTCATTAACCTTCAGTGCGCGTCCACCCATATCGGTGCCGTTGAGGGCGTCGATAGCGGTTTTTGCTTGATCGTCGTCATTCATTGTGACAAAGGCGAATCCTTTTGATCGGCCCGAGTCACGGTCTACTATTATGGTTGCTTTCTCAACATCTCCGTGTGCACCAAATGCAGCGGATATATCTTGTTCAGAGGCTGACCATGCGAGGTTTCCTACGTATATTTCCATTTTATTCTGTCTTATCTCGTGTTTCTAGAAAACGCTCATCTTGTAGCAAACTGTGATTACGAGGATGCCTTTGGGGGCTACCTAAGTATTCGAGGTTTGTTTCAGGATAGAACGATAAAAAAGTAAATATGCAGTTTTTTCTGAAAAATGCAAATGCGAAAAGCTTACAATCTATTTCTTGAAATTTAGGGGTTAGATGCTACTTCTTGGTTATGCATATTTTTTTCTTTCTCGCCCTCTTCTCTTTTCTTGCCATTCCCACCTTTGGCTCGGACGCTAAGTCTAACATTTTGTTCATCGCCATTGACGATCAGAACGACTGGATCGGTTATCTAGGAGGCCATCCCATGGTGAAAACTCCGCACATCGACAGATTGGCGACCCGCGGGACTGCCTTCACTAATGCCCATTGCCAGTCTCCTCTCTGCAATCCTTCCAGAACTAGCCTGATGACGGGGTTGCGCCCTTCCACCACCGGCGTGTATGGCCTTGCTCCATGGTTTCGAACTCTACCCGAGTTGAAGGATCACGTGACTTTGCCGCAATATCTTAAGAAGCATGGCGGTTATACTACTTACTCCACCGGTAAGATTTATCATGGCGGTTATGGTCGCAAGAAAACGGATAGGGAGTTTGACGTCCTCGGACCCGGAGCCAGTGGTCGCCCCTTTCCGCAAAAGAAGCTAGTCACCACTCCTTTCGGTAATCACAAGCTCGTCGACTGGGGCACTTTCCCGCACAAGGACGAAGACAAGGGGGATTGGAAGGTTGCCTCTTGGGCGATTGAGCAACTCGATGCCAAACCCCAAAAGCCTTTCTTCCTGTCAGTTGGTTTTTTCCTCCCCCACGTTCCGTGTTACGCGACTCAAAAATGGTTTGATCTTTATCCTGACGACGATTCCGTCCTGCCTGTGATTCTTCGAAAGGATCGAGCCGACACTCCTCGTTCCTCATGGTATCTCCACTGGTACTTGCCCGAGGTTCGACGAAAGTGGTTGGAGGAAGTCGGTCAGTGGCGGAATCTAGTTCGCTCGTATCTTGCCTGCACTAGTTTCGTTGATTCGCAAGTCGGGCGCGTTCTCGCTGCCCTTAAGAGCAATGGCTTTGAGAAGAACACGATCGTCGTTCTCTGGAGTGATCACGGTTGGCATCTCGGAGAGAAAAACATTACGGGGAAGAACACTCTTTGGGATGACGGGGCTCGCGTTCCTCTCGTTTTTGCCGGTCCCGGCGTGAAACCTCGTCAACTTTGCGGAAAGCCTGCTGAGTTACTGGATATTTATCCAACACTGCTTGAGCTTTGCGGTTTGCCTAAAAACGAAAAACTGGAGGGGCATAGCCTTGTTCCCCAGCTTGAGAATGCGGCGGCTCCTCGCAAGTGGCCGGCCATCACCACGCATAATCATGACAATCACGGTGTTCGTTCGGAACATTGGAGTTTCATCCAATATGCAGATGGTTCCCAAGAACTCTACGACATGCGAAAGGATCCCAACGAGTGGCACAATCTCGCCAAGGATTCAAAGTACGCCGGCGTTATTAAGGAACACCAAGCTTTTCTTCCAAAGGTAAATCGAAAGCCGGCTTCCGGAAGCGCCCATCGAATTCTTACTCGAAACGAGAATGGAAAGGTGATCTGGCAAGGTGATGAGATCCGTCCCGACGACCCCATCCCGGGGATCGAGGATTGAGAGGCTTGGTCTTATCACCGTCCACCGCTTCTCGTCCGTTATCCTAAGATAATTAAGGCGGGCAGTCGGACCGACGCCATCGTGAGCAACGTCGACTTTGCTCCCACCATGCTCGCCTTCGCCGGGTCAATACCCCCGGCTACATGCAGGGCCATAGCTTTAAGACGATTTGCGAGACCGGCAAGGAACCTCGCGGTTGGCAGCAGGAGGCGTATTATCGCTACTGGATGCACATGTCCCACCACGACAATCCGGGGCATGTCGGCATCCGCACCAAGGAACACAAGCTTATCTATTATTACGGAGCCGACTATAAGGGAGGCAATCGTACGCCGCCGGCTTGGGAACTGTACGCCCTGATTAAGGATCGTTTCGAGACCGTCAACCAGTACGATAACCCGGAATACGCCGCGGTTGTATCGGATCTGAAGTATCGCTTGGCTGCCCTGCGCAAACGCATTGGAGACGACGGACGTGATTTTCCCGAGACCGAGAAAGTGGTGCAGGCCTTTTGGGACTACGATGAGGAAAACCGCAAGGAAGCCGTGGAAATATCTCACCAATTCCTCGCCCGTCGCCTTGACTTCCTTAAGAATTCACCGAAAAAGAAAACACCTCCCAAGACAAAACCTCTTCCCAACAAAAAATGACACCTGCCATGAAAACTAAACTTCTTCTTGTATCCTTTCTCGCATCTTTCATCTTCTCTCAAGGCAAGGAAGCCGTCTCCCTCTTCAACGGCAAGGACCTCACTGGTTGGAAGAAAGCCGAATATGTGGTCGAGGACGGCGTCCTCGTTTGCAAAGGGGGTAACCTCGTCACGGAAAAGCAGTATACGAATTACATCTTCGAGTTCGATTTCCTGCTGCCTCCCGGAGGCAACAATGGTCTGGGCATTCATTATCCGGGTTCCGGCGATGCGGCTTATTCGGGCATGGAACTTCAGATTCTCGACAACAGTCACCCCAGGTACGCCAAACTCAAGGACTACCAATTTCATGGTTCCCTCTACACTTTGCAAGCGGCCAAGCGTGGTCATCTCAAGCCGGTCGGCGAATGGAACCACGAAAAGGTGACCGTCGATGGTCCGCTTGTGAAGGTAGAACTAAACGGAGTCGTTATCTTGGATGCCAACTTGGATGAACTGAACAAGAAGAAGCCCAAGCACAAGGGAGCCCAGCGTCGTAGTGGACATCTTTGTTTCTGCGGGCACGGAGCACCGGTCAAGTTCAAGAAAATCACGATCAAGGAACTGTCCGCCAAGAAGCCTTGAGCGTATGTTCGATCGAGTAATCTGACTTCTATGCAAAGAGGCCTTGGAGCCTCTCGCCTTCAGGGATCTTCATCGGGAATTTCTTGCTGAATGGATGGTTCTCGATCCCAGCTAGTTCACGCAGGGCGCGATGGATATGTTCCGGTCGTGTGCGTATCCCTTTTTCCTCGTCGATGGAGAGTGACTTGGGGGCAATTGGCACGAGGAATTGCTTTTCATCGGTTGCTCCGACGACACGATTTCCCCGGATGCCGTTCCCCATGAACATGATAGAGCCGATAGACCAGTGATCCTTTCCGTTTCCCTTGTTGTAGTGGGGTGTGCGCCCCATCTCACTTTGTATCACAATGACCAGTTTGTCCCGAATTTTCAGCTCCTCGGAGCGCTTGACAAGGTAGTCGATTCCGGCGAGGAACTCGGGGATCAGTTTCATTTGGTCGGGGTCATTGTTGGCGTGACTGTCGAACTGGCCAATCGAGATATTGGCCGATACGCAGACCCCTCCCTTGAAGCAGGACAACGCGATCTCTGCTTGTTGCGACAATCGTTGCTTGGGAATATCCTTGGATATGTAAGGGGTCACTCGCTTCAGCGCCTTTGAGTTCGACTGGGCGGCGTAGAGCATGCTCTGGGCTTGCTCGGCCCGAGGCAGTCGGGCCTTGCCCATGGATGCCTCGGTCTTTTCGTTCAAGGTGCTCTCAATCAGGTCGAGGGCGAAATCATCATGGTAGAGATTTTGGGCAATCCCGTCGATCGAGTCTGCGTTTGCAATCAATTTGAGCGACGGCAGGTAAGGGATTCTTGCCATCGGCACCAAGTTGCCGGTGGACGAGTAGTTGCCGAATGTGAGAAACGCCAGCGGAGCTTTGGGGGCACGACAGGCGGCGACGAGGGCGGCGAAGGTCGGGTAGGCCAAGCTGTCGAGTTTGCCGGTGGCCATGTAGCGGGAGCAAGGTGAATGATTGTTGACCGAGTAGTCGAGGCCGTTGAGTACAAGCAACTCGTCGCCGTAGGCCTTGTAAAAATCCTCGTTACTCATGCCTTTCTCGACCTGCTTTGCAGTCGGTGAGAACTTGTGCTTACCGTGGGTCACGATGTCGCCTTCCTTGTACAAGCGGTTGATCCCGTTGACCCCTTTCGGATCCATGAGGTAGGTGG
>JACNJI010000179.1 GCA_014382645.1 Verrucomicrobiota bacterium
TAGCGGAAGGTATTTGAGATAATCGCTCACGAGGGCGAAACAGGTGCAACTGGATGAATGGTCTTAGTAGACATCACGTAAATAGCGCTTTTCCCTTTGCATCGCTTTTACGTAAGCAGCGGCACTGTCCTCGTCCATTCCACCTTCCTTGGCAGTGATGTCCTTGAGAGCTTGGTCGACGTCCTTGGCCATCCGATTGGCATCCCCGCACACATAGAAAAGAGCTCCGTCTTGAAGCCAATCCCAAAGCTGTTTGGATTTTTCCAACATCTTATGCTGAACGTAAACTTTGTCTTGTTGGTCGCGAGACCATGCTAAGTCCAAATCGGCTAAGACACCGTCCTCCTTGTACCTGGTCCATTCGTCACCATAGAGATAATCGGTTTTTGCGGACCGATCGCCAAAGAAGAGCCAATTGCGTCCCTTGGCACCAGTGGCAACCCGCTCTTCAACAAATGCCCGAAATGGAGCGATGCCCGTGCCGGGACCGACCATGATAATCGGGACATCGGGATCTTCAGGTAGTTTGAAATTTTTGTTAGGATGAAAATAGCAAGGTATCAAGCCGTCAACGCGCTCGGTCAAATAGGTCGAGCAAACTCCCTTGCGAGAGCGTCCCTGAGATTCGTAAGTCACTACGGCCACGGTCAAATGCACTTCATCGGGATGAGCCTTTAGGCTGGAAGCAATCGAATAAAGGCGGGGTGGCATGGCACGGAGAAAGCCGATCAAGTCATTGGCAGAAAGTTCGGCGGCAGGAAAATCAACCAACAAGTCTACAAGCTCCCTACCCCATAAGTATTCCTGCAATTGTTCCTTGTTCTCAATGGCAAGCAATCGTTCCAATTCTGAAGATTGAGCAATGGCGTTGTACTTCTTCAGTAAAATTTTGGTAATCCCGGTACATGCAAAGTCGGATACCAAGGCTTCGCGAAGAGACTTTTGCTCCTCATCAGAAACATTGACGATTTCATCTCCCGTAAAGCCACTTCCATTCAAAAGCTCGGTCACGACGGACGGACAATTCGTGGGGATGACTCCCAACGAATCACCGGGATCATATTCTGCATCAATACCTTCCAAAGAAATCTCAAAATGACGGGTTTCCTTACCCGAACCTTCTCCGCTCAAGTTTACGTTGATGGATAACGGGGCAAGAAAAGGATTATCTTTGGTGAAACCACCATGCTCTGCGCTAATGCTCATAAGAACTTTTTTTTCAGTTAATAGGAAACAAACTAGATTTCGGAAAGATAACTTGGTAATGCTGGACGGCGAGGCGAAAACAGATGAAAAGAGTTTCCGTTTTCTGAATTAAATCCAATTGTATCCTTAATGTCATTTACAAAAGTAGAACTCAGTTCTCAAGAGTGGCTAATTGCCATCGACGCATCTTCCTTTGGTCCGGAAGAATGGGAAGAAGCGGCATCCCATCTCCTCGAAAAACTTAATTCGGGAAAACTACAAGCAACATTCCCCGAGATCAGGGAGTATTTGTCCTGCTGCGCTCAAGCCGCAATCGGGAGTTATCCGCTTCCACCTTTCGTAGAAATAGTCACAGAATTTTACGATCAATACGGATTGGACTCGGCAAAGCCCTTGAGTGACTAACCTGCGCGGGCATCATGAGCTGCAGCGACGGCAACGTACTTTTCCGCCCAAGACTTTAGGGAAGCCTGCTCCTCCTCGCCAAGTGCTCTCTTCACTTTAGCAGGAACACCAGCAACCAAGCTACCCGGAGGGACCTGCATACCTTGGGGCACCAGTGAACCGGCAGCCACTATGGAACGACGTCCGATCACTGCTCCGTCAAGAATGGTCGAATTCATGCCGATCAGGCATTCATCCTCCACCACACAGGCGTGAACGACTGCGGCGTGACCGACAGTAACGTAGTCGCCGATGACGACGGGGAAATCGTCGGCAAGATGAATGACGGTCCCATCCTGAACGTTTGTGGCTTCTCCTATTTGTATGAAGTTGATGTCTCCACGAAGCACGCATCCGTACCACACGCTGCTTCGAGCACCCAAACGGACATCGCCAATGACTGTAGCTCCACGGGCAATAAAGACTTCCTCCGCCAACTGCGGTTCCTTGGAAAGAAAAAGGTCGAGCCGTTCCTGAATGGTCATCTTACCTTATGGAAGAATCAGGTTCGGCTTGAATTTGGAATCTACGCGACACATTCGGGAGTTTGACGTTTTCTGTTTGAGAATTCCAATACTTGTCAGTTTATACTCTATTAATATGTATCTATCGATACTTAAGCTCTATTCCGAACTGTTGCCAGATATCCTCGCCTAGATGACTTTCAAAGTCTAGCTCTTCCAAAGTGATGTGGAAAGGCCATGACTTAGGGACATCAACTCGTAGCGACCTGTACCCTTTCTTAGACACGTCAATCCAACGGGTTCCCTGAATATTGGATGGTACTCTCGCCTCTCCTCTAGCATTAGTTTTTGCTGGACCGATGTTCATGGACAGTGAAATCGAGTAAATAAGGGCTTGGGGTATTGGCTTGCCCGTCACATCAGTCACCACAACTTTCGGCGATGCGCATCCTACAAGGAAAAGTATAAAAATAGTAGTAAGAAGATGATATGCATAACTCACGACACTTCTTCGTTCAAACTGTCAATAATCATAGACAGTCCGTTAAGCATCATCTACTTACCTACTGACAAGCTTCGCACTCTTCGCCATTGAGCATGGCTTCTATGCTGCAGGCTTTGGCTTCAGCTTCGGTATATGACTTCTTTGCCGTAGGTTCAACAGAAACAGAATTCATTTTGGGGTCATTCTGCTTTAAATCAACAGTCGCCTTCTCGATATTCGAAGCACCGAGCGTACGCAAGTAATACGTAGTTTTGAGACCCTGTCGCCAAGCAGCACGGTACATGTGTGAGAGAGTCTTCATTTTTGCTGAACCAAGGAAGAGATTCACGGACTGGGCCTGATCTATCCACTTCTGGCGGCGAGCTGCTGCTGCTATTACATATTCGTATGGGACATCAAATGCAGTCAAGTACTTCTGCTTAAGATCCTCGGGAATCGATTCTATATCCTTAACCTCTCCATCGAAGTACTTGAGCTGGTCGCTCATCTCCTTACCCCATAAGCCTTTAGCCTTAAGGTCGCGAACGAGATACTGATTGAGAACCATGAAGTCGCCCGACAAGTTACTCTTGACGAAAAGGTTTTTGTAAGTGGGTTCGATACATGGAGATGAGCCCATGATATTGGAAATTGTGGCAGTCGGAGCAATGGCGATAACATTGCTATTTCGCATACCATTCTTGCTAATCTTTTCTCGAACCGGAGACCAATCCATTCTACCACCTTTAGGAACCTCAATATCCTGACCTCGTTCCTTTTCGAGCAATGATATTGAATCTTGCGGCAAGATGCCACGATCCCATTTAGATCCCTTGAAACTCGCATAAGAACCTCGTTCAGCGGCGAGATCACTGGATGCTTCATATGTATAGTAGGCAATAGCCTCCATGAATTCGTCGTTGAACTCAACGGCTTGATCAGATGCAAAAGCTATGCCTTTGACATATAGAGCGTTTTGTAAGCCCATGACACCCAGCCCAATGGGACGGTGACGATTGTTCGAAGTCTTCGCCGCCTCAGTTGGGTAAAAGTTTACATCGATTACATTGTCGAGCGCCCTCACGGCTATTTGTATGGTCTCTCGCATCTTTTTGTGATCGAGAGAACCGTCGGGCTTGAGGTGAGAATCCAGAACAATCGAGCCTAGGTTGCACACGGCAGTCTCATCGTGACCGGTATTAAGAGTTATTTCCGTGCAAAGATTCGAACTGTGTATGACCCCAACGTGATCCTGAGGACTGCGAACGTTACAAGTGTCCTTGAAGGTGATCCATGGATGCCCCGTCTCGAAAAGCACCTTGAGCATTTGCTTCCAAAGATCGATCGCCGGAATCTGCTCGCTCCAGAGTTCACCACTTTCAGCCTTTGCTTCGTACTCGATGTACTTTTCATCAAACTCTCGTCCGTAAATCTCGTGGAGATCCGGCACTTCGTTGCTTCGAAACAGGGTCCACTTTTCTCGAGACTCCATCCGCTTCATGAACAGATCGGGAATCCAATTGGCAGTGTTCATGTCGTGGGTGCGACGACGTTCATCCCCGGTATTCCGACGAAGTTCGAGAAACTCCAAGATGTCGTTGTGCCATGTTTCAAGATAGGCACAACCCGAACCCTTCCGCTTGCCGCCTTGGTTTACCGCACAGAGTTGATCGTTGTGTAATTTGAGAAAGGGAATGACTCCCTGGCTATCCCCATTCGTACCTTGAATATAGCTGCCTGTACCGCGAACGGATGTCCAACTGCCACCCAATCCCCCGGCCCACTTTGAAAGAAATGCGTTTTCCGCAATCCCTCGATACATTATAGACTCAATCGTGTCGTCCACCTTGTAGAGATAGCAGGAAGAGAGCTGCGAATGCAGGGTGCCGGAGTTAAAAAGAGTCGGTGTCGACGAGCAGAAACGACGACTTTTGTACAAGTTGTATAGATCGATGGCTTTTTGCTCAGCATTGTCTTCCTCGTGAGCAAAAAGGCCCATGGCCACGCGCATCCAGAAAAATTGAGGACTCTCCAATCGACGAGGAGTGGCAGAGGTCTTGTCGACAATTAGGTAACGATCGTAAAGGGTTTGGATGCCAAGATAATCAAAATCCAAGTCTGCGGAAGGGTCTAGGGCAGCCGACAATTGGTCGAGGTCATAGTCACAAAGTTTCGGATCAAGACGGTCGATCTCTACCCCTCGCTTCAGGTATGCTTTGAACGCTCGCTGATGAAACGTCTTAAGTTGTTCATGGGTGTTGTCCGCCACATTCCAACCCAAGACTTCCTCGTAAACGTAGCTCAGGAGGATTCGCGCGGCAAACTTGGCAAAATCCGCATCTCGCTCGATGAGAACCTTTGAGTTGAGAATAATGGTGGTCTTAAGATCGCCCTCCTCGATTTCCGAGAAAACGGAACGACGCAGTTCTTCTTCAATCTGGTCGGGAGTAAGACAAAGAGTTAGCCCAATGGAAGCAAATTCGATTCGTTTTTTCAGGTCGACGCCATCCCAGAAAAAAGTGCTTCCGTCGGCCTTTTGGACCACGATCATGGAATCCTGCTTGATCTCGGGAAAAGGATTCCGTGAATCTCTTTCCACCCGGCGGCGGGCTCGGTAGAGGATATATGCTTCGGCCACCTTGAAGTGTCCCATCCGCATCAGTTCCTCTTGAACGAGATCCTGAACGTCCTCGATATTGATGTAGTTTTGTCCTGTGGACAAAGCCTTGCGAGTAACCTCCGCTGAAACCTTAACGGCAGATTCTGAATCAAAACGAAGTGAAAGGAAAGCCTTTCGAACAGCTACTTCAATCTTGCTGAGTCTCCACGGTACGACTTGACCGTTACGGCGGATCAGGCGGAGCGCGGGTGCGGCGACACTTGAATCAGTTCCGCCGCGACCCGACTTGCTCCCTCCATTGGAACGAGAAAAAACGAGGCTTTTGGCCACATCGTAAGCATCGTTCTCCACAAGGACCTTCTCGATAAGTCGATACAGTTCCTCGTAGGTCACACGATCCGAATCGTTATTCTCGTCGCCTATTGCGCGCTCGACCAAACGATCAGCGACACCCCGGGTCGACTCCACCACGAGTTCCCGGTTCTTTTCGTTGTATATATCTTCTTCTTCCCGTGAGATCATCAGGTCGGTCAACGCCTCCCCGATAACCTCAGCCACCTCCGCGATCTCAAAATCGCGATCACCCGCACCATCATCAATTCGTACCTTCGGCACCTCGAAACGATTATCGCCAAGCGCCCCAGCCCAGTCGAAACTAGGCTTTTGGTCACGAGGTATTTCGGAAATTTTCTCCAAGATACGATCTTCTTCAAAGGTTAAATTACGCATAGACTCCACTCTCACAGTTTATTGTATGTTTCAGCCAGTAGGATTGTAATCGAATCAGAGCTCATCGTCGGAAACTTCGCCCAACGATGATGCTTTCTGATATTCAGTCACCGTACCCTCAAAGAAATTTTGCTCCTTCGATACATCCATCATCTCAGCCAACCAAGGAAAGGGATTTGTCGCCGATGGATTCAAAGGTTCCAAACCAACGCCGTTTAGCCGACGATCAGCAATGTAGTCAATGTACTGGCAAAACTCTTCCGCACTTAGACCAACAGAGTTTACCGGCAGACAATCCTTTATGAAATCCTTTTCCAAGTCCACGGCTTCAACCATCAAGTCGGTCAATTCTTTCTGGAAATCGGGAGTCCAAATCTCTGGGTTTTCATCAATCAAGGCCCGAAACAAATTACGTAGATTTTCGATATGGTTGGACTCATCTCGCAAAGTATAGCGAAACATCGTGCCAATCCCGGGAAACTTATTCTGCCTGTAGAGGCTTAGAATCATACCGAAAAGCCCATAAAACTGTGTGCCTTCCATGCATTGGCCAAAAACAAATATATTTTTCGCAAATTCTTTTTTTTCAGAAACTTGCGTCAAATCCATATCCCTACGCAAACCTTTGGAAACTTTGGTCACGAAATCGTTTTTTCGATGAATGCTTTCGACCTGCTCGAACATTGCCTCGCATTCGTGAGGATTGATGCCCAGTGAGCTAATCATATACAATAGGCTATCCGCATGGATGTTCTCCTCGTGAGCGTGTCGCCCAAGCACGAGCTTGAGTTCGGGAGCAGTTACCAACTCGCGAATCACATGCTGCATATTGTCCCCTACTATTCCTTCCGCCGCCGAGAAGTAACCTATGCCCATCATAATTATCCAACGCTCGCTTTCGCTCAGCTCAAACTGGCTTTTCCATTGCTCGACATCTCTTTGCATTGAGACTTCCTCGGGTTCCCAGTTGTTTGCCTTCATCTTTCGATAGAGATCATAGGCCCACGGGTACTTGAGCGGCAACAAATTGAAAGCCATGGTATCCCGCCCATTAATCACCCGCTTGCCCTCGTAGGCAGCGATCGCCTTGCTTTCGTCTAAAACAAAAACTTTTTCCCCGATTTTATATGTCTTTTCCATGGCTTTAGCTCTCTATCTTTCGGTGGATTTGACTACTGATTCCACCATTTTAATCATTTTTCGCATTAATTCTATCTAAGTTCTGTCGAATGTAACACGATAGATTCGCAAACAATTCGCCGTTAGGAAATTGCACCATGAGTTGGCCGGAAGGAAAAGAAAAGAAAAAAAGAAGAAAAAATGAAATTCGGGACAACTCACACAATATACATGGTCTAACTCTTTCCGTAAATACTATATATAGGCTTGTGCGTGATTTTTGGTAATTTCGTGAAAATCAAAACATGGAAATCCAGGCCCTTTAAAAGGCATCTTAGTCAAGCCATTTTATTGACCCTTTCGCAAGAAAAAGTTGTTCCAAATTGTCCCCGCCTTCTCCCGGAGTTGTTCACATCGGGCTTCTCGAGGCTAACGCTTGCGAAACAAGTGCCTCTCGCAGGCAAAACAAACTTAAATCACAACGGCTATTCAGACCCAGTCGTGCAATGGAGCAAGCGGACCTTGGCAATTATTACCCTCGATCCTCGCTAAAACTTCTCCGAGAAGGTAAATCGATCCGGTAACGACAAACGGAACGTCGTCTGTTTCCACAGATTTAGAGAGAGGGAACTCGCGTACAACAGTAGAGCGGATAACTTTTCCGGAAAACCCTTGGGGTATCGCGTCCTCCAAGATCTCGTAGGAACAGGCACGGGGTTGACTCGGGACAAGTAGACGAATTTCTCGAGCATAAAGGGCAACTACGTTCATCAGATCTCTCGCTCGATCTGCTCCTAAGGTTCCGACCAGCACCACGGGCTTTTCTCCCAAACCCTGAAGATGTTCGTCCAGGCACCGGCAACCCTCGGCATTGTGGGTAGCATCAAGAATAACCGTCCTCCCACATACCTCTATTTCTTGCCAACGCCCGGGCCATTGGACTTCGACAAGAGCATTGCGGCATTTCGACATTTGCAAAGCAAAACGATCGCGTAATAATTCGCAGGTGGCGATGGTCACGGCGCCATTTCTTCTCTGATAAGACCCTGCGAGAGAAGTCTTGGGCAATTCCATGCCAAGAAGCCGAGAAGTCACAATCACTCGGCATTCAAGATCCGCGGCTATTTCGTGCACAACGGCTTCAGCTTCCTCGGGCAACCATCCCAGGACCACTGGTTTGCGCATTTTGAGAATGCCGGCTTTTTCGCGAGCAATGGAAGCGATGTCATGACCTAGAATATCGCAATGGTCCAATCCTATCGAAGTGATTACGGACACGACCGGATCAACAATATTGGTCGCATCCAGTCTCCCCCCCAAACCTGTTTCCACAATAGCGACGTCCACCTGATCACGAGCAAAGACATGAAAGGCCATTGCAGCGATAAACTCAAAAAAAGTGGGATATAATTCAGGCGAACGAAGTAAACCCTGATCAGCGAGCGGACGCATCCATTCGACACATTCAACGATTTCTTGATCAGAAATGGCTTGGCCGTCGACCCGAATGCGTTCACCAAGTCGTACCAAGTGAGGAGAAGTAAAAAGTCCTGTCTTAAACCCGTTCGCTCGAAAACATGCTTCCAGCATAGCGCAAACGGAGCCTTTGCCGTTAGTTCCTGCAAC
>JACNJI010000149.1 GCA_014382645.1 Verrucomicrobiota bacterium
GTACGAGCTTATGCCGCAAAAGTAGCTTCCGGCAAAGCCTCTGCTGAGGAATTGGATCGGGACACTTTTTCCTCGCATCTTTACACGGTTGACCTGCCGGACCCCGACTTGATCATACGCACTTCGGGCGAACATCGATTAAGCAACTTCCTTCTTCTTCAAGCGGCCTATGCTGAGATTTACGTAACTCCCGAACCTTGGCCCGAGTTCACTGCCGACAAGTTCCATCTGGCTCTGCAAGACTACGCTGGTCGAGAACGGCGATACGGCAAGACGGGAGACCAGATCCGCTTAAAACCAACCATATCCGAAACACCTGTAAGCGTATGATTCTCAGAATATTCTCGACCGTCATCCTATCGAGCATCGTAATCGGTGGAGTGGCAGGTTTCGGCGAAGTCGGAACCATGTGGATTCTGACTGTGGCGGCAGTATGCACTCAATTCGAAATCTACGCCCTACTGGGCCGCCTTGGATTCGCCGCAAATAGAATCTCAGGATTGGCCACGGGAGCCTTTTTGGTTCCGATGGGATACTATATAGAAGGTGCGGGAATGGACACTTTGGCAGTGGGAGCTCTCATGATGTCGGGTGCGGCCGTGCTTTTCCCTCAAGCCCAGCGAGGCATGTACGTAAAACGCCTGCTTCCGACTTTCTTCGGTCTGGTTTTCGTGCCCTTTCTATTGCACTACTTCGTCCGAATTTTGCAGACGTCCGGGGAGATTCCATCGGGAACAACCATGAGTTTCGGCTTGTTCTTCTGCTTGTGGTTGCTTGCCGTGGCGAAGTTCAGTGACATTGGGGCTCTGCTGGTGGGGAAGATGATAGGTCGCACAAAAATGGCTCCTTCCATCAGTCCGGGAAAAACCATCGAAGGACTTGTTGGAGGCATAGCAGCCTCCGCAGGCATAGGAGCTTTCCTCCCATGGGTCTTGCAAAATCACAGGCCCGAGTTGGTTTCTTTCGAGGGAGTGAACTTCGATCCGGGATCGGCTGCGATCCTTGCCTTGCCCATAGCCGTTGCCGCCGTAATCGGCGACTTGATCGCCTCTGTACTCAAGCGATTGGCGAACATCAAGGATTCAGGTGGGGCGATACCTGGAATAGGCGGAATGCTCGATCTTACCGACAGTCTCATTTTGGCCGCACCCACGGGATATTTCTTACTTTTGGCCTTATTGCGGTGAGCGAACCCAAGAAGGTCGTGCTGCTGGGAGCCACCGGTTCCATCGGGAAAAGCGCCTTGCGAGTACTTCGGGCTCATCCCGACAGGTTGCAATTGGTCGGAATTTCGGCCCACTCGGATGCTCAAGGACTTTTTGCCATTGCCGAGGAATTCGGAGTCAAAGATCTTTGTCTTTCAGGAAACGTGTCCGAGGTGCCACCAACTACGGGCAATGCCACACTGCGAAGAGGTTCGCGTGGACTAGAAGAGTTGGCCGCTTTGCCCGAAGCCGACGTCACCTTGGTCGCCGTGGTGGGCTCGGCGGGATTGCTCCCGACTCTGGCTGCCATTCAAGGGGGAAATGACGTAATTCTCGCCAACAAGGAAGCTCTTGTGGTTGGCGGTAAATTCGTCATGGAAGCAGCTCGAGAAGCAGGAGTCCGCATCTTACCTGCAGACAGCGAGCACAACGCCGTTTTCCAATGCCTGCAAGGGGTGCCCGAACACGATGTCGATCGAATCATACTGACGGCATCGGGCGGTCCTTTTCGTGAATTGTCGCTCGATCAGATGGCTTCGGTCACTTCCGAACAAGCTCTTGCCCATCCGAACTGGTCGATGGGACCGAAAATCACGGTAGATTCGGCAACCATGGCAAACAAGGGCTTGGAACTGATTGAAGCTCACTGGCTCTTCGGTTTACCGGCGGAACGACTCGACGTGGTCATCCACCCCCCTAGCCTAGTGCATTCTCTCGTTCGCTTGGTGGATGGATGTGTATTGGCCCAGCTTACCCCACCGTCAATGACCTTCGCTCTCCAACATGCCCTGCTCTACCCCGATCGGGCATCAGGTGTGGACAAACCACTCGATTTCGCCGAGCCAATAGACCTTTCGTTCGCTCCTCCCGACCTGGAAAGATTCCCATGTCTTCGCCTTGCTCGCGAGGCGATGCAAACCGAAGGCATCGCCCCAACGGTGTTCAACGCCGCCAACGAAATAGCAGTCGATGCTTTTTTGCGGAATCGAATTGGCTTTCTCGACATTCCGGTAATAATAGAAGCCACTTTAAACGACACTCACCACAGAGACCCCAAAAACATAGAAGATGTTCTCTCAGCAGATTCGGAAGCCCGCAGATTGGCGATGGGAAAGCTTAGAGACTAACTTCACTCACCACATCCTAAATTCGTGTCTTTAATATACGACATCAGCTTTATCTTCGTTGCCTTGCTCACTTTGGGGATAACCATCTTCGTACATGAACTGGGGCATTTTCTCGCTGCTAAGCGCAGGGGATTGGTCATCAAGCGTTTCTCCATCGGTTTTGGACCAAAAATCTTCGGTTGGGAGCGAGGGGGCGTGGAATATCGTCTATCCATAATACCCTTCGGCGGATACGTATCCCTCCCTCAACTGGCGGACATGGGTCGACTAGAAGGAGCCGATGAGCAGATCTCGGAAAAAGAAAGGGATGGAGATGTAAACGAGGAAGACGAAGACGAAGACGGAGACGAAGACGGAGACGAGGGCGAAGACGAACACAAAATAGAACAATTCTCGAAGATCAGCTATGCCGACAAAATGATCGTTTCGGTCATGGGAGCCGTCTTCAACGTACTGTTCGCCTTCGTGCTCTCCTGCATACTCTGGTTTTTTGGTTATGACGTACCTTCTGCCCAGCTCACCACTGAGATTGGTTACGTGGCAGAGGAAGTCGAACGCTGGAATCCATTGATTCAAGAGGGTGAAACAGTTCGTGGTCCCGCAATGGTGGCGGGTTTGCTTCCCGGAGACAAAATTCTCGAAGTCGACAATGCTCGAGTTGAAGACTTCATGGACATCCAGAGCCGCATTGTCACAGGAAAGAAGACGCAGGAAGATGGTGAGCGCCTGGTCACCTTGCTCATAGATCGGAACGGTACCTCAAAAAGCTTAGACATCCGTCCGGAAGTGGTAAGTAACGAAGAATTCCGCATTATCGGCATAGGACCTCGTGAAACTTTTTTCGTGGAAGAGCTTTCACCCGGGTTGCCCGGAGAAGCTGCCGGGCTTGAAATAGGCGATATGCCTCTCGCCATAGATGGGCAACAAATCCTGTCCTTCAGATACTTGATTAACTACCTCGACAAACTCGAAGAGAACGCCAGCGTTGCCTTCACCGTAAGCAAAGGTGGTGAGGACGGACCAAAGGAGACCTACACGCTCACCCCGGCAGTTAAAGAAATCGAACAGGGCGACGCACTCGTCAAACGTACACTCATCGGTTTCCGACCCAAGCAAAAGATCGTGACCACCTATCCGAACCCCATGCATCTCATTTACGGTCGAGTAAAGGAAATGTACCTCACCCTTTCGGGCCTAATCAGTCCAAATTCCGACGTCAAACTTCGCAACATGAGTGGTCCAGTAGGCATCGTCAACCACCTCAGCATCTTCGCAAAGATCGGTTTCAAGAAGCTCTTGTGGTTCGTTGTCTTCATCAACGTAAACCTCGCCATTCTTAACCTACTGCCAATCCCCGTATTGGACGGAGGTCACATGCTCTTTGCCACCATAGAGAAACTCCGGGGACAACCGCTACCATTGCCTTTCCTAGAACGAGCGCAAATCTTATTCGTAGCCCTGCTATTCTCGTTCATGCTGTATGTCACCTTCTTCGACCTACAGCGATTATTCCCCTTCTGAACGATTCGGGACGATATGCCGTCCTCCTCATACTGCTTGTCACGAGTTCGTACCCTTCGAAGAACGACTCGTGAAGTAAAGGTCGGTTCGATCGGCGTTGGGGGTGACAACCCGATTCGCGTACAGTCGATGACCACGACTGAAACTCTCGATGTGGAAGCCACTTCACGTCAAACCATAGAACTTGCAGAAGCAGGTTGCGAGATCGTCCGAATTACCGCCCAGAACGTACGGGCCGCAGAGGCTCTAGCAGCAATCGCTAAAAAGGTACGTGGCGACGGGTTTGACATTCCTCTCGTCGCCGACATTCATTTCCTTCCACAAGCGGCGATGGAGGCAGCCAAGCACGTGGAAAAGGTACGAGTAAATCCCGGCAATTACGCCGACCGTAAAAAATTCGCCGTACGCGAATACTCCGAGCTCGAATACGAAGAAGAACTCGACCGCCTACACGTAGCCTTTTCGCCACTAGTGCTACGATGCAAGAAACTGGGGCGAGCTATGCGCATCGGAACCAATCACGGTTCCCTTTCGGACCGGATTCTCAATCGCTTCGGCGACACGCCTAGAGGCATGGCCGAATCCGCTCTAGAGTTCATTAGGATCGCAGAGTCGCACGATTACCGGGAGATCATCCTGTCGATGAAGGCAAGCAACCCGAAAGTGATGATCGAAGCTTATAGACTCGTCGTCGCTCTCATGAACGAGGAACACATGGAGTATCCCCTCCACCTTGGCGTCACCGAAGCCGGAGACGGTGAGGACGCTCGCATCAAGAGTGCCGCGGGAATTGGCTCCTTGTTGCTAGATGGTCTCGGCGACACCATCCGCGTTTCACTTACCGAAGATCCGGTACATGAGATACCCGTGGCCCAAGACATCGCGTCAAGAACTGAGACACTTTGGAGAAGGGCAGAAGACAAAACCTGCGAGCATCCCGACGAAGGAATAGATCCCTTTGAATTCACGCGTCGGGAATGCATCGACCTGACCTTCAGCCCAAGCTGCAAAGTGGGTCCGAAAGAACCGCCTCGCGTGATTATTCCGGCAGGTCGCCCCCTTGAGGAGTTTCGAGATATCGTTTCCGATCTGTCAAAAGCCCAAGCCGCAAACAAGGATGCACCGATCGAAGGCTTGCTCTTGACGCTCAAATACGAGAAAGATTTAGCACACTTGGAGACTTTGCGGGAAACTCTTGTTGGCTCCCTACCCTTTCTCGTAGTCGAATACCAACCCGAAGAACAGTTTGACCTGCCGACCAGAGCTTCCGAACGAGGTTCACCGAAACTCCTTGTCCTTCGCTCCTTCGCTCCCTGTCAATCCGAGGATCTTCACACATTTCTTACTGAAACAGAAAACGCGGGCCATACATCCGCCCTTGCATTGGAACCAACCGACCTCAACGGCCCACTGGGCGAAGTCCTCTCAGTCTATCAAGGCTCCGCTCCAATAATCACCTTGTCGAAAACCTCCAAGTTCGCGCATCCGGTAGCAGCCTACCGGGCGCTGGGCGCTTACCTTCGACAACGCAACCTGCCCTTCCCTATCTGGATAAGGTCAAGCGACGAAGCGCGCATCCATCCCCATGAAGATTTCTTTTCTTCCCGCCTCCTCGATTCCGCAATCTTGACGGGTTCTCTACTTTGCGACGGGATCGGGGACCTACTCTCGGTCGAGAATGCCCCCGATCCGAATCGTGCTCGAACTCTCGCCTACAACCTCCTTCAAGGAGCACGGGCAAGAAGTTCGAAAACCGAGTTCGTGGCTTGCCCAAGTTGTGGTCGTACCCTCTTTGACCTTCAGTCAACCACCCAACGCGTAAAAGCAAGCACTGCACACCTAAAGGGAGTCACGATCGCAGTCATGGGTTGCATTGTCAACGGGCCCGGAGAAATGGCCGATGCCGACTTCGGATACGTTGGCACCGCTCCCGGCAAGATCGATCTTTACGTCGGTAAAAATCGTGTAAAATCGGCAATCCCGGAAAAGGAAGCCGTTGACCGACTGGTCCATCTCATTAAAGAAGAAGGCAAATGGATCGAACCGTAATCCCATCCGAGCATCCGCTCGACCTAAGTCACGCCGACGAATCTCTGCGATCCCGCATACTAGCAGGACAGAAAGCCGTTCTCGACCAAGTAGGCTATTTTCGAGAAAACTTCGGGAAAACCGAAAGTCGATGGAAAAGAGACGGAACACGAGTAACCGTGGTAGACGAAACAATCTCACGCGAGATATTCACCGACCTCACAAAAGACTTCATCGAAGATGACTTTTGCTCCGAAGAAAACGATAGCGACTCCGTACTCAGAAACCTCTACGCCGAATTCGCTTGGGTGCTCGACCCCGTGGACGGGACAAACAACTACGCAGTCGGCATTCCCGAGTGTGGCATTTCCCTCGGTCTTCTTCGCAAAGGGATGCCCGTCTACGGCTTCATATACGACAACGGACGGGACTTACTCCTTCAAGGTGGTCCCACCTTCGGAGCGGTCGAGGGCGAAAGTCCTATCAGGGCAGCCACCGACCTCGTAAACGAAAAGCTCACTTTCTGTATGCACTTCCCCATTCCCTCCAAGGCACAAGAGAAACTCCAAGAAGCACTTACTATCTGGCGCATACGTTGCCCTGGGTCAGCAGCCGTAGGTCTCTCCAACGTCGCCGCAGGCCGCCTCGACGGTTGCATCGAATACAGATCCAAGCCGTGGGATTGCGCCGCCGGGCATCCCATTTGCAGAGGAGCCGGCGCAGATTTCCATTTTCTGGAAGAAGCCTGCTTTCCCCTGAAAAGCTTTTCCACAAGTATGCCGTCTTTTCCTTTTCGAGTTGGTTCTCAGCTTTTTCTCGATGAAACGGCCAAGGCACTGGCCTAAAAGACTGCTAACGCACCTCGAAACGGGAACGGGCGAATTTCCCCATTGGGGTAAGGCAAAGCAGTTCGTGACGTCCGATTCCTACCGCAGTTCGCCGAGCTTCAGATCCGGCAAGGGCTCGACCGTTGAGAAACCATAGCAGCTCACCATCTAGATTGGCCTTTGGGCGGACCTCCAATAATTCGTCTATTTTTCGGTAAACGGCTCCGGGTTCGGGAGACAGGATGGCAAGCTTCAAATCTTCTGCGGACAAAGGAATCGGTCGGGCAACTGTCCACGGGGTGGGCTTTTCGGGAGCCTCTGTCATCCGAACTTGTGAAAGATCGAAGATGCGGGCGAGGACCGGTTCGGCAACTTTGGCCCCCACGAAGGCTTCATCGCCCATCCCTGAAAGTCTTCCGACCCACACGCCAACGGCATACTTACCGTTGTGACCGACCGCCCAGGCATCCCGCCTTCCGGAAGAAGTACCCGTCTTACGCATAAACCACGGAGTCGATTGCGGGGAAAGATGCTCGAACTCGGTCGAAGGGAAACGCCAAGAAGACAATTCATGCCCTAACCAAGCACACACGTCCGCATCTAGAATTCGAGCATCCACGACAGGTTCGTCCATGAATGTACGTATGTTTCGGCGAATACCGGCCCGGCCCAATGTGGCGTAGGCGTGGGTAAGATCGAGCAAACGCGTCTCCACCGCACCCAGCACGAAGGCAAGACCTCCGCGACCAACGGGGTCACCCCGAAAACGCACGCCGCATCCCTCCGCCACGCCCGCTGCCTTGACCGCACCCACTTCCCGAGCAACTTGAAGCGCAGGCAGATTGAGAGACCACCGCAAGGCGTCCCCCGCAGACACTTCTCCGGAGAAGGTTCGGTCAAAATTCTCGGGAGTCCAGCCGGCAAAACTTACGGGTGCGTCGGAGAGAATGGTCTCGCCATCCAAACGCCGATCGGCGGCAGCCGTAGCGAAAACGAAAGGCTTAAGAGCTGAACCGGGTGAACGCCACGCCATCGCAGCATTGACCTGCCCATCATGCGGATTTTCAAAGTTCACGCCTCCGAGCATCGCAATCAAGCCCCCGCTTTCCACTTCGATTACGACCGCAGCTACTTCGGATGCTGTCGGCAAATGCTTCACATGTTCCCTGGCAATCCGTTCTATTTCCAACTGCAGCTCGAGATCGAAATAGGTTTTGCCGCCGGAAGGTCTTCGATGCAAAGCTTCCATCACGAAGTGCCGACTTTGCCCGCCCGTCAATGGGCGAGGTTCAAGCTGAACGGGTTCACTCATGGCTTCCTGGGCAACATCGCGAGAAATCATTCCCTCCAAACACATCCGATCCAACACCTTGTCCCGTCGCCTTTTGGCGGTTCCGGGATAACGGTCGGGGCGCAGACGGGAAGGAGATTGTGGGATACCCGCTAGAAGAGCAGCCTCGGGCAGCGAGATTTCCTTGGCCGACTTGCCAAAGTAGCGTCGCGATGCCGCTTCGACTCCATTTAGGTTTCCACCATAGGGGGCTAGGTTCAGGTACGCCTGAAGGATTTCGTCTTTCGACAGGTTTTCCTTCAACCGCCATGCTCGGGCCGCTTCGGAAAGCTTCACTTCGAAAGTGCGGGGTCTGGGTTCCAGCATACGGCACAACTGCATATCCAACGTGCTTGCCCCCGAGACGACGCCCAAAGCAAATATGTTTTGAAAGGAGGCTCGAGCAACGGACACAAAATCCACCCCGGAATGAGAGCGAAAGCGTTCGTCTTCTACCGCAATTGTAGCGCGCTTCAGCCAAGGTGAAATCTCCGAAAGGGAGATGGGGAGACGCCATTGCTCTTCGCCGGTCAAGGTGCGCGTGAGGACGCGATTATGCCGGTCCAGCAGAACACCGCTCTCCGGCACGGCC
>JACNJI010000139.1 GCA_014382645.1 Verrucomicrobiota bacterium
CATGGGAGGCAGAAACTTTGGGCACTGGTTTGGCGAGGTCCACTTCGAGTATGGGCAAAGCGAGTTCGGTTCCATTGAGGGTTTGTCATCCTCTCTGCCCTCCGTCTCCTCCGTTTCCGGTGATTCTGAGTTGATTAATTTGGGAGTTAGAGCCGGATTCCTCCATCACTTGTCAGCAAACTCTTGGTTTCAATTTGGTCTTGGAGTTGGTTTTGCCAACAGAGAGGATTCTCTGGTTGCCATCTTGTCAACTGGACCTCAACCCCTTCCTTCGGACTCTGCTTTGACCTATACTTATGATGCGCTTGTCGCCCTAGGTTTCTCTTTTTCCGAATCTTTGCATGCTCGTTTTGGCTATCGTTTCCTTGGAGCCGGGGAAAATGGACAGTTCGGCCCCTTGCGTCATCATTTGATCGAACTCGGCCTCGGCGCTGACTTTTAGCCTAGATCCGTTTCCTTTTCCTTGTCGGTTGACTAGAACCGAAAAAAAACACCACCACACTTGTTTCTCTCAAATCGTGTCCCTTGCCCATGAAATTAGCTACTCATCGCTATCATAATAGTATTGTTTCCGTTGCATTTCTTTTACTGTTCGTCGGCTGTTCTTCTATATCGGATGATTTTGTTCGAGGAACATCCGGATGGAGGGAGCGTTCGACGGGTGCCCCGAAATTGCTGTCTCCAGTTTCCAAGACTACTGAGGAGGCTTTAGGCCGAAAGACGACCGTGTGGAGGGAGCGTTCCATTGAAACTCCCAAGTTGGTTATCCCCAGAACCGCTCAACCAGAGAGCATTGCACCCGTTGAGGTTGTTGAGGACAAACGGAAATCGGAAGGTTCGTTGACCGGATCGTCGAGTTCGCCCGTGAGGCTGACTGACTCGGAGACAATGTCCGAACTTCAATCGGCTTGGTCGAAACTTTCCCCGGAAGAACTTGTCGAACAACTCGAGAAGGGCTTGTACAAGGAAGAGGTGCAAGCTATTCTGCATTCCGCTTCGGTGGTTGAGGTCGTGACTCCTTGGGGCAATGTGTGGGTTATGGGGATCGACACGCCGCCAGTTTTTTTCGATGTTCGAGGACGCCTTATCGATTGGGGGTGGTTCGAGTACCACAATCTAGTTGCTGACCTCGACCCTGCCGGCGATTCGCTTGCCTTGCCCATCAGAATCGTTAAGCAACCGAGTTTCAATGACATCATGCCTTTACCCAAAAGCAATACCGCTTTTTGAAGGCCTCCTGATTTCCCTTGCCCACTGAATCGATGCCGCATCCGTAAACTTGAGCTTTTTTTCGAGGATGGGAGTGGCTTGGCAGTCGGTTGCTTTTTGCCGAAGCGTATTGATCGAAATTCTTGTCGTCATGTTGCTCGTGCCATTCGAAAAGGAGGACAACGAGCACTTAACTTACATGCCGGAAGCATTTAACGCGAGTTGGGACTAATAGGGATTTTTCCAGCCCTACCGATACACCTTTTTCGTTGCCTTGCTCGCTCTTGACTGGGAGACCATTTCGATTGGTAACGATGACCAAGCATAAAGAAGACACTCCCATGATGAAGCAGTACCGGGAGGCTCGCGCGAGCCTGACTCCGGATACCTTGCTGCTCTTTCGTCTTGGCGACTTTTACGAGATGTTCGAGGTTGATGCTGAACGGGGTGCGCCAGTTCTTGGTATCACTCTCACGAAGAGGCACGATATGGCGATGGCAGGGTTCCCTTTCCATGCGGCCGAGGGGTATCTCGCAAAGTTGCTTGCAAACGGTTACAAGGTCGCGATATGCGAGCAATTGGAGACTCCCAAGGCGGGCAAACTTGTCAAGCGGGGCATCACTCGCATATTAACTCCGGGGACGGTTCTGGAGGAGCGCCAACTGGAAGCAGGGCAAAACAATTTTATTTTGGCCTTGGATTGCGACAAGAAAGGAGCTCGGGCCGCTTGGCTTGATCTTTCCACTGGAAAGTTCGTTCTCGCTTCCGCGGAAGACCCGAACGACCTTCTGGCCGCCTTTGCCTCTCTCGCTCCGCACGAATACCTTATGCCGGAAGGCTTAGCTGATCGGGCGAGTCGTGACCCCGATCTGGCGACTTTTCTTGATGAGTTCCAACACTTGCTTGGCGAGGTTACGCGAACGGATCGTCCCGACTATGATTTCGACCAACGTCCCGGAGCTCGCGAGGTCATGGAGAACCTCGGAGTCATGAATCTTGAAGGATTTGGAATCGGACTCGATCATGCCGGACTCGGGCCTGCAGGAGCCTTGCTTATTTATGCCAACGACGTATTGCGGGGTAAGCCGGGCAACCTGCGCAGGGTGGAGGAGTATCGGAGCGGGGCCGCGCTTTTGGTGGATCCGGCGACCCAGAGGAACTTGGAGGTGTTCCGCACTTCTTCCAACTCTCGCAAGGGTTCGTTGCTTGATGCTATGGACGAAACAGTTACGTCGGCCGGGGGACGTTTGTTGGAGCGTTACCTGGGGCAACCCGAGCTGGATCTTGCGGAAATCAGTCGTCGCCAACAGTGCGTGGGAGAATTTGCGGAAGCTCCCGGATTGGCCGAGAAGGTTCGCGATGCTTTGCGTGGCGGGAACGACGTCGAGCGCATCCTTGGCCGTTTGCGAAACCGTTTGGCCCGACCCCGGGAACTCGGTGGGCTCCGGGCAACCTTGCGAAACCTGCCCGTCTTGGCTGATTTGCTGAGGGAGGCCTCCGAAAGGCATCCGCGCATCGGCGGACTCGGGCAAGATCTATGCACCTTCGACGATCTTTGCGAACTGCTGAATGAGGCGCTCGAGGAGGAGTTGCCCGCCGACATCAAGGTGGACGTGAAGTCGGATGGCGGCCGAGTTATTCGTCCCGGTTTTAATGAGGACTTGGATCGCCTGCGTGAGTTGGGTTCCGGTGGCAAACAGTGGATTCTCGATCTGGAAACATCCGAGAGGGAGAATACGGGCATCGGAAACCTAAAGGTGAAATACAATGGAGCATTCGGTTATTTCATCGAGGTGACCAAGGCCAATCTCTCACTTGTTCCCGAGCATTACGTCCGGAAACAAACAATGACTAATGCCGAGCGCTACTTTACCGAGGAGCTCAGGCAGAAGGAAAAGGAAATAGTGAACGCCGAGGAACGATCAGTGGCCAGAGAGGAGGAATTGTTTCGCGAGGTCTTGGATTCGGCCTTGAGGGAAGCCGATGCCCTTGCCGAGATGGCTTCCGTCCTTGCGGAAATTGATCTTTATTCATCATGGGGGTGTATCGCTCGAGATCGCGGATATTGTAGGCCTGAATTTCAAGAAAGTTCCTCCGTCCTCGAAATCGAGCAAGGGCGTCATCCAGTGGTGGAACTCTCCCTCAAAAGTGAGAGCCTAGGGTTAGCGGGAACTCACGCCTTCGTGCCGAACGATTGCCAACTCTCTTCCGAGCACGAGCAGATATGCCTGATCACGGGCCCCAACATGGCGGGGAAGTCGACTTTTATTCGGCAAGTGGCTTTGATCGCTCTCTTGGCTCACGTCGGTTCTTGGGTGCCTGCCCGGGCCTGCCGTTTGGGTTTGGTGGATCGTATCTTTTCTCGAGTCGGGGCGGGTGATGAGCTTGCCCGAGGTAATTCCACTTTTATGGTTGAGATGAACGAGACGGCCAATATCCTCAATAACTGTACGAATCGGAGCTTGATCGTTCTGGACGAGATAGGTCGTGGGACCAGCACCTACGACGGTCTCAGCATCGCATGGGCGGTGGTGGAGCATCTTCACGGGAAGGTCTCCGCCGGCCCCAAGACACTTTTTGCGACGCACTACCATGAACTGACCCGTCTATCCGAAAGCTTGCCCAGACTCCTCAATTACTCGGTCGCAGTGAAGGAATGGAATGACGAAATCGTCTTCGTCCGCCAAGTCACGCCGGGAGCCTCGGAACGATCATTCGGCATTCAAGTGGCTCGTCTAGCCGGCTTGCCCGATAGCGTCGTCAACCGAGCCAAGACGATTCTTCAGAGTTTGGAAGTGGGGGATGCCGAGGCGGCGAGGGTCGATGCGGAAGACGCCTCGATTCCTGAACCCGATTCTTCCGAAGACACGACTGCTGTAGAACCAGAACCTCCCGATGGTGAGGAATCTTCCGTTGGGGAGAAACCTGATTCGGACAATAACAGGCAGCTCGAGCTGTTCTAAAGCGGATGGCGATTCGGACACTCGTCTTCGATCACGCCGGTTCGGAAGGCGCCCCCCCCATAGTTTTTCTTCATGGATTGCTCGGTTCTCGCCGAAATTGGAGATCCGTAGTCAGGGATATCTCTACAGAACGTCGAGTGTTCTCGGTCGATCTACGCAATCATGGAGATTCCTTTCATGATGAGAATGGTACTCTCGCTTCCATGGTCGAGGATTTGCGATTTTGGATCGACGAGCGAGGTCTGGACTCCTTCGTCTTGTGCGGGCACAGTCTAGGGGGCAAGGTCGCGATGAAGTTCGCCTGTCTTTATGGCGATCGAGTGACGCGTCTCGTCGTGGTCGACATTGCTCCTCGTGACTATCCGTCTGAGCATCACCTGCCGACCTTCGATGGTTTGCTTGCCCTCAACCTCCAAACGCTTTCCTCTCACAAGGACGCTGACGAGCGTCTGACGGAAGCGTTTCCGAATTGGGCCTTTCGTAAGTTTCTTCTCACCAATCTCGCGGAGGAAGCGGGAATATTCCGATGGAAAGCAAATATTCGCGCATTGCGGTCCTCTTTGCCTGATCTTTCGAGGAACCCGTTGACCCTGGAAGAATCCTACGGTGGTGACGCGACTTTCGTGAACGGGGGTAAATCTTCTTACGTTCGCCTTGAGGATGAGGATTCAATCATTCGTCATTTCCCGAAGGCTCGAATCGTGGTTTTACCTAAGGCAGGACATTTCGTTCATGCCGAGGACAAGGCGGGGTTCTTGTCTGCTTTGCGAGAAATCTAGTTTCAGGCCTAGCCCTGTTTCCTCAGACCACGGTCTAGCTTTCAGGAAATCGGTTGTTCGGTTTCTCCAGTGGGTCGGTGATTCGTGCGCCTCGGGAAGCTTCGAACCGGTGAATTTTCGGATTGTTCCCAAATGTTTTTCTGAAAGCGGTCGCGGTTGCTTTAGCTTCGGTTCGTGAAAATTCGTGATCCGTCCACGCGAGCACCGCACCTCCAAATCCTCCGCCGGTTAGACGTGCTCCAAGGACGCTTGGACGCCCACGCAGGTCATCCACGAGGAAATCGAGCTCGGGGCAACTGTTTTCAAATAGGTCGCGTGAACTGGCATGCGAGGCGAAGAGAAGTTCACCAATCTTCTTTGGCGAAACATCATCCTTGAGAAGTTCGATCGCTCGGTCGACTCGAGCAGTTTCCTCGACGACGTGGAGGGCTCGCTTGGATAAGGGGGCGGGGAGATTCGCCGAAGTAAGCAATCCTTCGGATGCTGCGGCAAGGCAGGGCAGGGCAGGTTCCCGCTTCTTTAGCAGTTCCAGCGCTTGCGCGCACTCGGAGTGTCGTGTGGCATAGAGAGAGTCAATAAGGTCGTGCTTGATCCCCGTATCGAAGATCCATAGACAGGTATGTTTGGGCAGGGGCAGTGTGGAGAAGTTTTCTTTCTCGCAGTCGATGAGAACTAGGTGGTCCTTCTCGCCATAGGCGGAGACCCCTTGATCGAGAATCCCGCAGGGTAGCCCGACGAATTCATTTTCCGCCCGACGACATAAGCGGGCAAGGTCGCTTTTGCCTAACTCGTGCCCGCCGAGTTGAAGGAGCGCGAGGGCAGTCGCCAGTTCTACGGCGGCACTGGAACTGAGTCCTGCAGCGAGGGGCAGGTCTGTCGTCAGGATCAACTCAAAGCCCGATGGTGGAGCAAGTCCTGCTTCCTTTAAGGACCAAAGAACGCCGAGCGGATAGTTAGCCCAGGATCCCGGCCCTTTGCGGGAAGAAAGGTCGTTAAGGGAGGTCTCGACCACTTCGTTCTCAAAGCTCTCGCTGAAGAGTCTAATCGTTTGCTCTTTTCGAGGTCTTGCGAGTGTGCAAACCGTGCCGTTAATTGCGGCGCCAAGCACTTTACCGCCATTGTAGTCGATATGGTTGCCTAAAAACTCGATCCGCCCGGGAGCTTCGGCGGAGCGGCAATCCTGCATGTACTCTCTATATGCGTTAAGGCATCGAGCCTTTTTCTCCTCTTCGATCATCTTGCAAAAAAAAACCTGCGGCGAACCGCAGGTTTTAAAAAAGATAGATGGAAAAAAGTCTCAGAGAGAAGCTTTCAGCTTTGTGCCGGGCTTGAACTTCACTGATTTGGAGGCCTTGATCTTAATCTTGTCGCCGGTTTGAGGATTGATACCGTCACGGGCAGCTCTTTTCACGACCGAAAATGTGCCGAATCCAATGATTTGAACATTCTCTTTCTTTACGGCTTTAGTAATGCTGTCGATCACGGCATTAAGAGCAGCATCTGCAGCAGCTCGAGAGGCATCCTTGCCCAGGTTTTTTTGTATGGCGTCAATCAGTTGTCCTTTATTCATTTACGATTCCTTTTGTTTAGAAGTTTGGTTGATATTTTTTAAGCCAGTAAGTGGGGTAGTCTCCATGCCTCTTTTTTTTTGGCATTTCGTCAACCCCTTTTTGCTCTAGGCTTTATCTTTTCTGATTTTTTGCTCCTCCGTGATCCCGTAAGTCGCTTGTTCAGAGGGCTTCAGATTACCACGAGAACCACAAGTCACAGTTTCCAGAAGTCCTTGAAGAGCTTCAGTTTTCGTAATGTTTAGCTCAGTCGAAAGCTGTTCTGCCCGCTTGAGCAGTTGGTCTGCCATCCGCAAAGCCTGTTTTTTTTCGGATCCGAGGCTCGAAAATATCCCCGCAATATCGCTAATTTCGTTATTCTCGTTCATTTAATGAAGATTTTGGGCTCACTCGAAGGCAAAAGGGAGAGTCCCGTCGCCCTTATTTCGGGTAAAAGATTGTGACGAACCAAGACCATGCCTAATCCGTTAGGCTTGGATTTGTATTTAAAGAAGCTTTTTAATTGGCCGACTTTCTTGCCTTCCAGGAAAAGATCGGCGGGGAATGTTTTAGGGGGGTCTTTTTTTTTTGTTGTCGGCAGCAGGACGCGTTGGACTTGACCCATGGAGTGAATTCTCGCCATGACTTCTTGTCCGAGGTAGCAACCTTTGTCGAAATCAACGGCACCATCCTCCAATCCGCCTTCCTGAGGAAGTTCGCCTGGGCCCATTTCAATGGGAATGGCAGGCATGCCTGATTCAATTCGGGCGAGAGTCAGGGAATTGGCATTGGCAATGGTAACGATACCTTCCTTCGTTGATTTCTTCAAAAACTTGCTCAGTGCTTTGGCGTGTTCCTCGTCTGCCAGAATATCGATGTTGGCCGGTTTCGTTTTTCGCCCCCAAAAAATCAAACCGAATTCTGTTACGGCAAAAGAATTCGCTTTTGGCAGTGTGAAAGCGAACTGCGAACTAATGGCTTCATAGTCGCCTCCCCAAAGCGAAATGATTTCGTGTCCATCTGTTCGATCCTCGAATTCAACGTCGTCGGCCACCACGTTTTCCTCCAGAAGTGCGATCAGGTTCGCCGCGGGGCAATCGTAACTGACGATAAGGAAGTTTTCATCGTCCTTTCTCAGAATGAAGCCATCGGCAAGGATCCGACCCTTGCGATTGAGGCGCAGTCCATAGGTCGCTTGATTCTCTCCTTGCGAGTCAAGTTGTGAGCTCCACTGGCTCTGCAAATAGGCAAGAGAATCCTCTCCCGAGGCAAGGACGACGGCAGCCGGATGATGGTGGTGAGCAAACATAAATACCTTTATTAGCATATTTTTTAACGTTTGTCTTGTTCATACGAGCTTGGCTTTTATGGTTCGCTAACGTGCAACAAGTAACTGACTTACGAATTCTCTCATCAGACCCGCTCCCGGCTCCAGCCGAACTTTGCGATGAAATCTCTCGCAGTCCCGAGCAAATAGGCTTCGTCGCGGAAGCCCGCGAAAAGCTACATCGCATTATTCACGGTGAAGACAAGCGACTTCTTTGCGTGGTGGGACCCTGTTCCATTCACGACTTGGATGCCTGTCGCGAATATGCCGGGCGTTTCCGCGGATTGGCCGAGGAACTGGATGATCGACTCCTGCTCGTGCTTCGCGTCTATTTCGAAAAGCCTCGCACTACCTTGGGTTGGAAGGGATTAATCATGGATCCCAAGCTTAACGGCACCTGCGACATTCCCGAAGGTCTCCGTATCGCCCGAAGATTTCTTGGCGAGGTGCTGGACCTGGGCATTCCCACTGCCACCGAGTTGCTCGATCCCATCACGCCGCAATACATTGCCGACTCCCTTTGCTGGTCGGCGATCGGGGCCCGCACCTCCGAATCCCAGACCCATCGTCAGATGGCTTCCGGTCTTTCCATGCCAGTCGGGTTCAAGAATTCCACGAGTGGCGATGTGAAGGCGGCCGTCAACGGGATTTTGGCGGCCACTCAGAGTCAAACCTTTCTCGGAATAACCAAGGATGGTCGGGCTTCCGCTTGTTGGTGTTGTTGTTGCTGTTGTTGGTGGTGTTGTTGTTGGTGTTGTTGTTGTTGTTGTTGTTGTTGTTGTT
>JACNJI010000260.1 GCA_014382645.1 Verrucomicrobiota bacterium
CCCCGATAGACCGTTTCGGCAATAAGGATGAACTTATTGGAGCGACCTTACTTTTGGCCTCCGACAAGGCGGGCAGTTTCATAACCGGTCACGAGTTGATCGTTGACGGTGGATATTCCGCAATGACGATCTAGCCTACTAAAGTGGCCATAAAAAAGCCGCCGGCTTGCCCAAGCCGACGGCTGATAGGATATGTCTCTTGGTTTTTGCATGTGCCAACAATAGTTAGCACCGCATATTTCCGTACAAGAAAAAGGATGTACTCAAATAATTTCCAATTCAATGGATATTTTGTCTTCTTTCACTTTCCACCACTACACAGCATAACCTAATGGGTTACATTAGGTTTTTCAGCTAAAACATCCCACGCACTCGTAAACCACTCATTACCTGAAAGTAATAAATACACTATTCTTCAGTTTGAACAAAAACGACAGCTTGCAACCAACGATCTTCTTCCTTGAGAGGAGATCCAAGGCACTGCCAACGTCCTGATGAAACATAAAGGTATCCCTCGGTATCTTTGTACTCGCGTTCAAGAAGTTCATTAACTTCAACACCTAAATCCTTTAAGGTTGCAGCACGGATAATCTTATATTTTCGCTGAATCAATCTCATGATGCAACGTTGATTGAGAAAGCAAAGGGTAGTCCAGAGTAAACAGTAGAGCTGTCGCATAAAGACAGTTTTCATCGGCATTGTACAGGAAGTACATTCAACCTACTAAATATATATTTTAGCTATTCTTTTCGCGACTCCCGTCTTGCACTTCCTTGAATTACCATTCAAGAACCTTAACCACTATGGCTACTAAAACCACTACCAAAACCCCGAAGGAACTTTCCGGGGGCGACGTCAAAGCTATCGAGGAACTTCGCGCCTCCTACGACGACATCACCTCGGAAGTGGGCAAAATCATCATCGGTCAGGATGCAGTCATCGAGCGAATGCTAACCTGTATGTTGTCGCGAGGTCATGCCTTGCTCATGGGCGTTCCGGGATTGGCGAAAACTTTGCTGGTCAACTCTCTGGCTCAAACGACTTCACTTAGTTTCGGTCGTATCCAGTTCACTCCCGACTTGATGCCCTCGGATGTCACGGGAACCGAAATCCTCCAATCCACAGGAGAAGGGTTCGCACGCGAATTCGTTTTTGCCAAAGGGCCTCTCTTCGCAAATGTGATTCTGGCCGATGAAATCAACCGAACTCCACCTAAGACGCAGTCGGCTCTATTGGAAGCAATGCAGGAAAAACGGGTAACTGTGGCCGGTAAGCACCATGTTTTGCCCGAACCGTTTTTCGTTTTGGCCACTCAAAACCCAATCGAACAGGAAGGCACCTATCCCTTGCCCGAGGCTCAACTCGATCGCTTCATGTTCCTCATCAAAGTGGAATATCCCTCTCGAGATGAGGAAATTCGAATATCCAAGGAAACGACGACGGGGGATATTCCGAAATTGAAAAAGGTAATTACGGGTAAGAAACTTCGCGAGTTCCAGGAATTGGTAGAGCGAGTCCCCGTGCCCGACCACGTGCATGAACTGGCGGTGGACTTGGTACGCAGAACTCGGCCGAACTCCGATGAATCTCCTACTTGGTTGCGTAGGTGGGTGCAGTGGGGAGCTGGCCCAAGAGCTGTACAATTTCTGATTCGCGGAGCCAAGGCTCGAGCCGTTTTACATGGGAATTACATGGCAAGCACGGAAGATGTCGAAGCAGTGGCCGAACCCGTACTATTTCACCGCATTCTAACTAACTTTCATGCTCGTTCGGAAGGAATGACAAGTTCCGAGGTCGTGCAACGCCTCATCTCCGAAGCTCGTAAGGAGAAACGATGAGTAGACGACGTAAGTCCTACCTCAAGTACTTGGATAAGGAGGCTATTTCACGCATCACCTCTGAACCCTTGCTCACACCATTTCCAATGGAAGGTAGCGTGTCCGGGCATCACAGAAGTCCCCACAAGGGTTCCAGCGTCGAATTTGCAGAATACCGAGAATACGTAGCCGGAGAAGATCCTCGTAGAATGGATTGGCGAGTGTATGCCCGTTCGGACCGATACTACCTCAAGGAATTCGAAGCCGAAACCAATCTACGCTGCTACCTTGCCCTAGATTGCAGTGGTTCCATGGGCTTTGGAGCGACAGAAAGTAAATTCGAATATGCTAAAAGGCTGGCCGCCACTTTCGCTTACTTAATTATCGGACAAGGCGATGCCGCGGGTCTCTTGGCCATTCGAGACAAGAAATCGTTCGAACTACCGGCAAAACGCAACCCGGCTCAGGTTCAGGAAATGCTCGAGACTATGGGTCCCCTTAAACCCAAGGGGGCACCTTCTCTGGTAGATAGTCTGCATGATCTAGCGGAGAGAGTCCGACCTCGAGGAATGACGGTCGTGATATCGGATTTTCTTGATGACCCGAAAGACTTGATCGATGCCATACATCATTTACGCGACCGTCGGCACGACGTCGTTTTATTTCATCTCATCGACCCTCAAGAAGAGGATTTCCCCTTCGAACGCCCAACTCGCTTCGTTGACTTGGAGGGAGCCGGTTCGCTGATTACGGAACCTGCCGTAATCAGGGAGCAATACCTCGAGAGCATGAAAATCCATCTCGAATCTATTACTCAGGGATGCCTCGAATCCGAGGCTGATCATCGCATCATTCGCACTGACGTTCCCGTGGCCGAGGTACTGGATAAGTTTCTCGGCGAACGCGCTGCAGGCAAGGCCGCATGATCGATCCGGTTTGGTAGAAGCAAAGCCTGTTGAACATCAGTCGACATTAGGGACATGACATTCCTTCAGCCTCTAGCACTGTACGGATTGCCCTTGGCGTTACTGCCGGTAATCATCCATCTGCTGAACCTGCTGCGCCACCGGTCGCAACCGTGGGCGGCCACTCGCTTCCTCTTACAGGCTAGACGAAGTTCCTCGAAACTTTCTCGTTTAAAACGGTGGCTGACTTTGTTACTCCGCGTATTAGCCTTGCTCGGCTTGATTTTTGCTCTGTCTCGACCGATGACGGGCGGAGATTCACTGTTTTCCTTTTCATCCGGAGCACCCGAGGCGATAGCCTTGATACTGGATCGTTCAGCGAGTATGGAAACGAAAACAGGAGAAGGGGCGGCAAGCAAACGGGAACTCGCCTTAAAAGCCCTTGAGAACTTTGCGAAACCTTGGACCGAAAGCAGAATCATCTTGGTCGACAGCGCCTTGCGAGAACCTGTCATATTGTCCGATTTGTCCACCCTCGCTGATCCCGCCATGGAACGATACCTCGGGTCCACCGAAACGGCAGCCGACATACCCGCCACCCTAGCAACCACTCTCGACTGGTTAGAGGAAAACGGCGTGGCCACTGCCGAAATAGTCATTGCTTCCGATATGCAGGAAAGCAACTGGAAACCAGAGGGGAGCGAAGATATTTTTCGACGGATCAAGAAAATTCTGGCGGTAAAGGAAGGTTCGTGGCGCACACGAATTCTCGCTCTAGAAGGTGAAGCTTCCACAAACTCTTCCCTACTCGGTGAAAACCTCTTGCGCCGCAGCGAAAAGCTCGACCTCCTCGCACATATTCAACGCCGGCCGATTGCCGATCTTCCCTTGCGAATCACGGCCAATCTAGACGGCGTGCAAAGTGAACTCACTGCCGAATTCAAGGGGGAGAGCTTTCTTTGGCGATCCTCCGTGCCTTTGCCGGAATCGAAAAACCAAGGATGGCTTTCCCTTAGTCTCCCCCCCGACCTGTGCCTCGGCGACAACTCTTGGTATTTCGCCTACGGCTCCGCAAATCGCCCACAAGCGGCGGTCAGGGCCGACCTACCCATGGCAGGACGCATCCTGCGGGCAGCGGCAGCCAACGAGAAAGGAATTCCGGCAGACGCCCTGCCGTCATCCAACCTAAACAAGGAGGATCTCGCCGGCAGAACGCTGATCGTCCTTCAAGGAAATCCGCGGACTTCACAAGAAGCCGAACTTTTGAAATCCTTCGTCAATGAAGGGGGGACGCTACTATGCTTTCCTCCCAGTTCAAAAGAAGGTGCGGCAATTGACCCAATACGATGGCAACCAGCAGAAAGAGCACCTGACTCCGAGTCTTCGTTTCGCGTAAATTCTTGGAATGAAAACAGCGGCATTCTCGCCAATGCTTCCGATGGTACTCGCCTCCCCTTAACTGAACTTTCAACCGCCACTCGCAGCATTCCCCTTGGTACCGAACCTTTGGCTTATTTCTCGGACGGGAAGCCCTTCTTGTCCCGCAAAATAATGGGCAAGGGAGCGATATATCTCTTTTCCACTTTACCCGTAGAAAAATGGTCCGGTTTGGACAACGGGCATATTCTTGTGCCGGCGATTCAACGCCTATTGGAAGAGACCACGGCAACGCACTCACCGGCGCGTTCGCTGGCTTGCGGTTCTTCCGAATTTGCAGAAGCAAACGAAATCGAGTGCCTTGATTCACAGGAGAGAAAAAACCCAGCCTTGCATGCAGGAGTTTACCTTATCGACGGCAACGTGGCAGCCGTAAATCGCCCGCACGAGGAGGATTCGCCTTCACTCTTTCCCCAAAAGCAAGCTGTCGATTCTCTAGGCAATGATTTCGTAAGCTATCTTAAAACGGAAGCTTTGGGCAATCAGTCGTCTCGATCCGAGATATGGACCGTTTTCCTTTACCTCGTTCTCATTTTCCTATTGGGCGAATCGCTCTTGGGATTACCCGGTTCCGTCAAAAAGATGAAAGACCTCCCATCTTGATCGATTTTTCCGAATGGCGCCTAGATTGGTCTTGGCCGGTAGTCTTGGTGGTGATTGCCGTTATGGTCATCTGCCTCCGGCTTTGCATCCTTACTTGGATTCGATCAGGTAGAAAAAGATCCATAGCATGGCTGGAAGCCCTGAGGTTCATTGTCGTGAGTTTGATTTTGGTCACGCTAGCTAACCCTGAACGTGTCGAACGTATAGAAAGGGATTCCGAACCCCAAATACTTCTGCTGTCGGACACTTCTGCCAGCATGAATACGCGCGATGTAAAAGACGCCAACGGAACGACAATAACCCGTTCGGATTGGGTGAAAAAATCACTGACTCAACCTTGGCGTTCCGAACTCGAAAAGACGGCCATTGTTTCGGAACTCCCCTTTTCTTCCGCAAGCGGCAGCGAAGCAACCGACCTCTCGCTTCCTTTGAAGGAAGGGCTTGATCGTATTTCAAATCTTAAGGCCGCTCTATACTTCACCGACGGAGACGTAAACACAGGTCCATCCCCACTGTCTCTCGCAGGTCGTTGCCGAGCATTAGGTGTCCCCACATACGTTGTTCGAGTCGGCAGAGACAAACCTCTGCCCGATCTCGTTCTCGAGGATTTCACCGCCCCCTCCTTCGCTCTCCTCGGTGAACGCCTGACCGTTAGTTACCGTATTTCGAACACCTTCCCCGAGCGGATCGAAACGACCTTGAGGCTGATGGGAAACGACGAGCAAGTGGCGGTAAAACCGATAATCTTGCCCACTGGCGAAGAGGTGAGCGGAACCATATCCTGGCTGCCTTCCATGAAGGGGGAGATAAGTTTACGGGCAGAAGTGGAAGGGCAACCGGGAGAAAGCATAATCGAAAACAATTTCAGAGAACTCGAGACACGGATCGAAAGCAAGGTACTCAAGGCCCTGATCGTAGATTCGTTCCCAAGGTGGGAATATCGATTTCTACGCAACGCTCTTGAACGCGACCCACGAGTCGACATGAACTGCATTCTTCTCCACCCGGGAATGAATCCCGGCAACGGTCGTGGATACCTTAGAGAATTCCCCGACTCCCCCGAAGAACTGGCCCCTTACGACGTAGTATTCATTGGGGACATTGGACTTGAGGAAGGAGAATTGAGTGAAGACAACTGCGAGGCATTGGCCAACCTTGTCCGCCTGCATGCCTCCGGGGTAATTTTTCTTCCCGGACGGCGAGGGCGTCAAACTAGTCTTGCCGACAGCCCATTGGGAGACCTTATCCCCGTCGCCTTCGACCCTGCCAAACCCAGAGGGGTGGGCACTTCCAACTCTTCGGCTATCACGCTTACCACAAAAGGACGCAATCACTGGCTAACCACGCTAAGAGGCGCGGGTGAACCAGATCTTCGATTCTGGGAACGACTCCCTGGGTTTCATTGGTCCGCCGCGGCTCTCAAGAGTCGGCCGGGATCCGAAGTACTTGCAGTACACTCGATCTTTAGAAACGAATGGGGACGGATGCCAGTGTTGGCCATTCGCTATGTCGGCGCGGGCAAAACCCTCTACCTCGGAAGCGACTCCGCATGGCGATGGCGTCGAGGCGTCGAAGACAAATACCACTATCGTTTCTGGAGCCAGATAGCCCGATGGATGGCCCATGGACGGCATCTGTCGGAAGGAGATGGGATGAAAGTCATCCACAGCCCGGAAAGGCCAAAGACAGGCGAAAACGTCTACCTGCGCTGCATCGTCTTGGATAAAGACGGTTTTCCCCTTAAAGATGGCCCTGTAGAAAGTATGGTTGAGCACCCCGGAGGGGAAACCGAAAGAATCTTTTACGAACCTGCTCCGGAAGGAGATGGCGTCTTTCTCGCAACCTTTCGGACTCGTCAATCCGGCACGATTAGAATCAGAACGGAAGTTACAAAAGCCAATCGTTTCTTGGAAACCAACTTGCATGCGGAAAGTCATGGTCTGGAACGGCTTGGCCGGCCGGCGCGGACAGGCGATCTTCGCGAACTGGCAAGACTCACTGGCGGGAAGTACGGCCTCTCCGAAAATCTAGAAAGCATCGTTCAATCCATAGCCGCCCTGCCTGCCCCCGATCCTCTGGAACGAATACATCGACTACGAACCGATCTCAACTGGGGATTATTCCTTTGCGGATTGCTTGCAATTTACTGGACTGGCCGGAAATTCACAGGAATGATTTAGCCATGAAGCCAAGCAGCGACAGACCAACACCGCTACCGGAAAGCCTTCGGCGAGCAACCATCAGCTTGGGGGCAAGAGTTGGCAAGCTCGCCCACACCCGCGGAGCAGGTGCCATTGCCGCGTGTTTGCTGTGCTCCTGGTTAGTTTTATTTGCCAGCGACCGCTTATGGGACACGCCCGGCCTAGTCCGCATTTTTCTAGCAGGAGCTGGGTGGGTGGGAACCACCTTAATGCTTTTTGCATGGTATCGTGGTGGCATTCTCCTCCCGCAATCGGAAATCCATCTCGCCAAATTAGTTCGGAACAAATTCGGCGGTCCCGGCGATCGTTTCCTAGGGGTCCTCGAACTCGCTCGTCGTGGCCCGGACGAAATTCGGCATTCCGAGGCGCTTTTCGAAGCAGCCGCTAAAAAAGTGGAGCAAGAAATTAGCCGACTGGAACTGAATGAAGCAGTAGACGTTCGACCGGCAAGACGGGCTCTCTCGTGCTGCGCCGGGGCTGCTTTGCTTACGGGAATCATCGCGTTGACGCTACCAGATATCGCTCTCAATGCATGGCAACGCTGGGCCGTGCCGTGGAATGACTCCCCTCGCCTTACTCTAACCACGCCGGCATGGGTTCCGGCTCAGACTTTCTGTGCCCGTGGCGAACCAGTGCCCTTGCGCTGCATTCTGTCCAAGGATTCTCGCCGTAAACCCAACGAAGCCATCCTCATCTCCCCGACGGGCCAAGAGTTTTCGGCAAAAAGAAACGGCCTCCTGTACGAATTCATCCTGCCCGGACAATTCGAGGCCAGAGATTGGGCACTGGAAGTGGGAGACGCGCGAGCAATTCTTCAGATTACGCCATTGGAACGTCCGCGCATCGAACGACTGGAAGCCATCGTCAAACTCCCGGAATATTTAGGTTATTCAAGAGAGCGAAAGACCATTGAAGGCACGCGAACAAAGGTTCTGGAAGGCACTAACCTCACTTTGGAAGGTGTCTCAAATAGACCCGTCGTTCGAGTTGGCGTTCGAACAAAAAGTACCCATTTCGATGTTGTGACAGACAAGGAAACTTTCACAGCCGAGCTGAGCATTGTCGAAGAATCCTTGGACGTGCAGATTAGGTTCACGGATATTTTCGGTCTTTCCGCCGCCACGCCAACTGCGCTTACAGTGAACTCCATACCGGACGAAGCGCCAAGGGTTGATTTCGAGAACCTACCTGGAGAAAGTGCGATTCTAGAGACTGAAACCTTGGATCTTCGAGTCATCGCAAAAGACGATTACGGTGTTGCGCAGTTGGAACTCCAACTCGCAGTTCAATCAAGCGATGGACAAAGCCACAAACCCGACCGACTGTCAAAGAAGGAGGAACATGTCGCCGATGCCAAAACTCTGGATCTCGACTTCCCCTTTGACCCTTCCTTTCTCGGACTCAAGCGCGGAGACGTCGCTATACTTACCGCCAAGGCCATCGACCGGGTTCCCGACCGAGAGTTTTCCACCTCCAGAGAGATCATCCTTCATGTCGTAGGACCCGAAGAGCATGCCGAGGCAGTTCGTCGAAGGATGGAAGATATCTTAGCCCAAGTTTCCGAAATCGCCAGGGAAGAGGAAGGTATCATGCTGGAAAATGTACGACTCTCCGATGAGGCTTTCGATGAACTCGACGAACGACA
>JACNJI010000171.1 GCA_014382645.1 Verrucomicrobiota bacterium
TGGGGGTGGGAGTTTGGAGCTCATTCGCGTCAAGAACCGAACCGTTCAAGCCACTGTTAGTCTTCCACTTGGTGCCGTACGTCTGGCCAAACGATTCGTGAGTAATGCGGGTGCGGTTTCCGTTCTGTCTGAGATGGACGTTATTTCTGCTCACGTGCATCAAACTCTTACTTCCAGTGGTTTCCCATTTCCTCCTTCCCCGTTTTTCATGGTTGCGACCGGGGGTGCATTCGCAACCGCTAGAGCTGTTTTTGCCGAAGCTAAAAATATTTCTTTTGATGAATGCGTAATTCTCTCTTCTTCAGACTTGTCCGACTTTTTAACCGAATCCGCATCGTTGACAATTGATCAGCGCGTTGAACGATTTCCTCAGATCCCCATAGAGCGAGCGGATATTATGCCCACCGCCCTGCTCGTGATGCTAACTCTGCTTGAATATGCTAACGCTTCCGAGGTTCACCACTCTTTAAGAAATCTTCGCTTTGGGTTAGCTGCAAAATTACTTGATTGCGCCAACTAGGTCGGTATCAATAAAAAGAGAGATTAGTCTTCGAAGAGAGCCTTCATGCGTTCCAGTCCGGTTGTTATTACCGCTAAGGGATCTGCGGACCAGAGTTCCGCATTGAAGAGTTCGAGACTGACCGTGTGATCATAACCCATTTCACGAAGTACGGCAATTTCGGCCGCAAGGTCAATTTGACCTTCGCCAATCATCACCCGGTCAGGATCGGTTTGAGATTTTGCGGGTTTATCGGGATGAGCGTCGTCCAAGTGATAATGACTAATTCGATCCGCGGGGATCGCTCTTAATTCATCGAGGGTGGACTCGCTGTTCCAGTTGTGGAAGGCATCGAGAATGAGCGTCGCGTCACGATCATCCGCTTGCTGCACGATTTCCCATGCCTTGCTGAGAGTGCGTACTGACTTAAAAAAACTGATGTACTCAAATGTAGGTCTAATGCCTTCTTCTCGACCGAGTTCCAGTAATTCGCGATATCGTTCCGGGAGGTGTTCAGTCTCGGTCGACTCCATTGGCGGAGTCGCCACGATAAAAGGAGCGCCAAGTCTAGCCCCAAGTGCAAATCTGCGTCTTGCTTCGTCCAAAACCAGTTGATGCTCCCATCCCCGGAAGTCCCCCCATTGCCGCATCGCAATAACGGAAGGAACAATTAGTCCGTGATCCGAGATAGCTTTCTCCACATCGGAAACCTCTCCTCCGCGGGCTACATGTTCAAAAACATCGTTCAACCAGAGTTCTATGCCGTCATATCCTGCTTCGCCTGCGAGCCTGATTTTGTCGATCAAGGACTGCGGCTTGATCGTGCTTGTGTTGAGACAATAAAGCATGGCGGCGGCGAAAGGATTTCGTCGTATTCAGGGAGCGAGCATTGCTCTAACGGGAGATGGTACGCCTACGCTTCCAAATCTAGAGCGGCTTGTACGATTTCGCAAAAGGACTTGGGCGTAAGCGAAGCTCCCCCAATCAGCCCTCCATCCACATCAGGCTGATCTAACAATCCGGATGCGTTTTCAGCGTTCATGGAACCACCGTAAAGGATGCGGATAGTTTCCGCTGCGCTTTCGCCAAAAAGCTCAGCGAGGATTTTGCGGATAAAGGAATGAACCTCTTGGGCCATTTCGTCAGTGGCGGTCTTGCCTGTGCCAATCGCCCACACCGGTTCGTAGGCAATCACTAGATTCTCCACTTCTGAATCGGAGAAATTTTCAAGACCTTCCCGAATTTGGGTTCGGACAACGTCCAAAGTTTCGTTTCTCTCTCGTTGGTCAAGTGTTTCCCCTATGCAGTAGATGGGTTTTAAGTTCCCCGCAACAGTCGACAGGATCTTCTTGTTTACCGACTTGTTTGTTTCACTGAAATACTGACGACGTTCGCTATGGCCTAAAATGACATAAGTTACATAAAGGTCTCTAAGCATTTCGGCGGAAACCTCACCCGTGTATGCACCTGATGCTTCCTGATGCATATTCTGGGCTCCTAGAGCAATATGGGAACCGTCCAGCTCTTCCGAGACCTTCCCCATTGAGGTGAAAGGCGGACAAACGGCGACTTGTACAGTGCTTTGTGAACCAACGCTAGCGTGCACTTGCTGAACGAGTGCGGCGGCCTCTGAAGCCGTCTTGTTCATTTTCCAGTTTCCGGCGATAAGATACTTTCTAGACATTTCGATTTAGGATGTTGGGAAGATTCTTACTAGACTTGATTCATTTGAGGTCGAGGGCCAAAACTCCGGGCAGATCTCGGCCTTCAAGAAATTCGAGTGAGGCCCCACCGCCAGTGCTCATGAATGAGACTTGATCGGCGTACCCGCTGTTGTTGATGGCAGTAACGGAATCGCCGCCGCCAATAATTGAAATAGCATCACTTTCGGCAACGGCCTTGGCTATGGCGAAAGTGCCCTTGGAAGAATCTTCGATTTCGAATACTCCCATGGGTCCGTTCCAAAGGACTGTGCCTGCCCGAGAGACTTCTTCGGCGTATTGCTCTGTGGTCTGGGGCCCAATGTCGACTCCTTCCCAGCCGTCCGGGATATCACCTTCGACAACTTGTGTTTCGCCAAGTGTCTTCGCTTTGAAATCGAGCGAGTCGGTAATCAAAGTATCAATGGGAAGCAGAAACTTAACGCCTTTGTCGGCCGCTTTTTCTAGGGCGGCTTTGGCGACTTCGATCTTATCGGGTTCACTTAGGCTGTCGCCCACAGTCTTGCCTTTGGCCAAGGCAAACGTATACGCCATGGCTCCACCGATTATCAATACGTCGGCTTTGTCAAGGAGCGCATCGATTACACTGATTTTGTCGCTTACCTTGGCTCCGCCTAGAATAACAATAAAAGGGCGGTTGGGACAGGCAGTTTTTTCACCAAGAAACTCAAGCTCCTTTTCGATGAGGTAACCTGACACCTTTGTCGGGAGCAACTTGGCTACCCCGAAAGTCGAGGCGTGCGCTCGGTGAGCAGTTCCAAAGGCATCGTTGACATAGGAGTCAGCCAATCGGGAGAGCTTGGTGGCGAACTCGGGTTCGTTTTGAGTTTCTCCCGAATGATAACGAAGGTTTTCCAATAGTGCCACTTGACCGTTCTCTAGAGTGTTTACCGCCGTCTCGACAGACTCCCCTATGCAATCATCCAGAAATAAAACAGGTAATCCCAGTTTTGCTGCGAGGATTGGAGCAACGGGGGCGAGACTCAATTCAGAAACGCGTTCACCTTTTGGTCTCCCCAGATGACTGGCGAGAATGACTTTAGCCCCGTCCTCGGAGAGTTTGCGAATAGTTGGCACGGCAGCCGTGATACGGGTGTCGTCGGTGACGTTGCAGTTACTGTCCAAGGGTACGTTGAAGTCCACGCGGACAAAAACTCTTTTTCCATACCATTCTACATCGTCGATTGTCTTTACTTTCCGCATTGAATCTTTCCTTTAAGTCTAAAGGTGAAAAGGCGGGTCGCCTCTTAGACAACCGCGCCTCTTGACCAATTATCGAATGAAATCAGAGAAAGGCTGAAACTTGCTTGAGGAGGTCAACACAACGATTGCTGTAACCCCACTCATTATCATACCAGGAAACAAGTTTGAAAAAGGTATCGTTCAGTCCCATGCCGGACCCGGCGTCGAAAATTGAAGAAGCGGCACAGTGAATAAAGTCGGTGGAAACGACTTCGTCGTCGGTGTATTCCAAGATGCCTTTGAGCGAACCCTCGGACGCTTCCTTCATCTTGGAGCAAATCTCTTCGTAGCTAGTGGATTTCTCCGTTTTAACGGTCAAGTCAACGGCAGAAACAGTTGGCGTAGGCACGCGGAAAGCCATACCGCTAAGCTTCCCTTGCACGGCAGGCAATACAAGACCTACGGCCTTGGCGGCACCGGTCGTAGAGGGAATGATGTTTATCGCTGCTCCACGACCACCTTTCCAGTCCTTGGCAGATGGGCCATCGACCGGTTTCTGAGTTGCAGTATAACTGTGCACAGTGGTCATAAGTCCCTCAACGATCCCAAAATTCTCAAGCACTACCTTGACGATAGGGGCTAGGCAGTTGGTGGTGCAGGAGGCGTTGGACACAACATGATCGCTTGCAGACAAATCTCCATCGTTCACTCCCAATACGACAGTTCGGACATCTCCTTTGGCGGGAGCGGAAATAATTACCTTTTTCGCTCCTGCCTCAATATGACCTTCAGCTTTGCTCTTCTCGACGAAGAGTCCTGTTGATTCAATTACAACGTCAACTCCCAGCTCGCCCCATGGCAAGGCGGATGGACCTTCGCGAACTGCGAGGCATTTTATCGTATGTCCGTTTACGACGAGGGAATCGCCGGTCGGTGCTTCTACAGTTCCGTTGAATCGTCCCTGCGTAGAGTCATACTTTAGCAAGTAGGCCAGGTTGTCGGAAGGAACGAGATCGTTTATGGCAACAACCTCGAATTCCTTTCCAAGCAGACCTTGGTCTACTAGAGCGCGAAAGACAAGACGACCGATGCGGCCGAAACCGTTTATACCTATTTTAGTAGCCATGAAATAATTAGATGAATTTTGTGAAACTAAATAAAAACATTAAGAACCTAAAAGGGTTAGTCAAAAAAGCCGGGAAGCCTCGAATTGGCAAGGCTATTGTTGTCGGGCACTAAGTTGTCTTAAGATACGGTATTCGATATTCTCTTGAGTACCGCAAGGAAGGCTCGGAATTCCTTAAACGATTCCCGAGTCCTTGTCTTGATATCAGACACATCGTCTTCTTTGAGTCCCATCCGAGCTATGAGCATTTCCGGCGCTTTCCCGTGGGAGCGATGACCGCTGAAACCAAAATGCATAGCGTGGGCAGTCCAGTTCCCCAGTGATACGACGTCGATCAGACGGTGCAGGTCAACGGTGCCAATTCCGATCCGTTTTTCGATTTCATGTTCATGGTGCCAATGAACAACAGACTCGACATCTTGATTCAACCCCCATTTCTTGCATACCAGATGGCCCAAAACATGATGGAGAGGAGAACCTTTTTTTTCCTCTATTTGATGGAGTGGTATTTCATCATACAATGCATCTCCGACATCTTGGCAAAAGGAATCCGAATCCAATCGCAGACGGGCAACTTTGCCAATATCGTGAATAAGTCCGCTCGTGTAAGCTCGTTGAGGAACACATAAACCTGTGAGTTCCGCAATAGTTGACGATGCTACGGCAGTTCCTAAACTGTGTTGCCACAAGTCGGCAGGTTCGAACTTTAGGTCTTTGCTGGAAAAAGAGAAAGCTTCGAAAACTGCGGTCGTTAGGATTACCATGTGTATCTTGTCGAAACCAAGGGTGCCTATGGCTTCCTCCACATCCGTAACTCGAGAACGGGCGCCGCGATAATATACATTATTGGCAACCCGCAAGATCTTCATCGTCATGCTAGGATCAGAGACCATCATTTCCCTAACTGATTGGGTTGAAGAGTTGCCGTCCTTCAGCATTGCGGACAACTCCTCCAAGACCGTAGGGATAGTAGGTAGATCTTGGCCGACCTGAATCAGTAAAGTTTGGTAATCAATCCTAGAATGAAGATCGGTATTCATGAAAAGTCAAAGACTGACTAATAAAGAGAAATAAATACAGGTTTTCAAGCTTATTGCCTAGTCAACAGCTCGCCGTATCGACTTAAGCGGAAGAGGATTCGAGCACTTTTACGAAATCTTCAGTCGTATCTAGTTCCCGCTGTATCGACTCCATGAGGGTAGGTAATTGAGAACGGACTAATGTAAGTCTAGTCAACATAGCATCGGATGGTGCAGGCGTATAGTCTTGCCCGCTAAAACCAAAACCCGTCACATGAACCATCCAGTTGGCTAGCGTAACTATGTCAATTAATTCATGAGTTTCATCGGAATGAACGTTCGCCCGATGCTCCGGGTTCGATTCGTGATGCCAGCGGACAACGGCTTCTACATGTCTGGACAATCCCCAACTCTTGCAAATTAGATAGCCAAGGTAATCGTGTCGAGGAGTCTGATTGGCAAGCTCCACTCTCAGGAAATCCATTTTCTTGTCTAGAGCATATTGGCAATCATTTACAAATTCTTCCTGATCCAGTTTATAGCGAGCAACCTTGCCGATGTCGTGGACCAGTCCGCAAGTATACGCTCGATCATGGTCTGCTCGACCCAACAACTTGGTTAGGGCACTTGAGGCTACGGCTACTCCAAGACTGTGTTTCCATAGCTCTTCCAGACTGAATCTCTTTTCCGCCGAAGGACCGGAGAACATTTCAAAGACAGATGAAGTGAGGATGACGTTGCGAATCTTTTCAAAGCCAAGAGTGCTAATCGCCTCGTTGGCATCGGCCACTCGCTCTCTTGCCCCACGATAAAAAGCAGTATTTGCAACCCGTAGGATTTTCATCGTAATGCTTTGATCGGAAGTCATGATTTCCTCTACGGCAAACGTAGAGGAATCGGGATTATCGAGTATCGTAGTCAACTCGTTAACTATAGTGGGAAGAGTGGGCAGATCCCTGCTGATTCTATCCAGTAGTTCTTGGTAATTTATCTGTTTGCCGGAAGAAACATCCATAGTAAAATTATCAATAGAGACAAAAGTTAATGGCAAGTTAAATGCACGAAAGCTTTTGAGCGAATCTTTGCAAGCTAATCCTTTGTCGTGCTTACGGAATGGTTTTTTGTTCCCTTAATAAAACAGCCTATGGCGATGAACGGTAAGCAAAGGTAGACAAACCAGTTTTCGTGTTTCGAAAAAAAAGTTTTCTTGTTAATCTGAGAAGAGTTACGACTGACCGAAAAGGTTGCTGCTCCTTCGAAGTAGACACTTCCATTTTCGTCTCTCATGACTGAACGGCGAACTCCTTGCTCGTCGATCCAACCACTCCATCCGGCATTCCCGCAACGCAATACGGGACGGCGATTTTCAATGGCCCGCAATACCGAATGCGCAGCGTGTTGTTCAGCGCAACCCTCTTCTCCAAACCATGCGTTGTTTGTAGAGACGAAAAGAAAGTCCGCGCCTTGATTCGTCGTTTCTCTTGCAAGATCAGGAAAAATGTCCTCGTAGCAAACAAGCGGACCTACCCCCAATGTGTTGCCAGTGGAATTGACATCTAACAATATCGTTCGAGCTTCACTTCCTGGCTCGAACCTTCCGGTTGGGCCCACGAGCTTGCCCAGATGGGGAATCCAGCCGAAACCTTTTGGGATGTATTCACCAAAGGGCACGAGTGCTCGTTTTGCATAATATTTAGGGATCAATCCATGTTGTGGCGTAATGGAACAAACTGAATTGTATGAGAGCGGAGGGTCGGCAGACTTAGTTATTGCACCTACTATCATTGGGAGTTGAGTTCGCCTTGAAATATCTTCAATCCAGGTCGGGTCCTCGTTTATTGCGTATGGCGTCGAAGCCTCGGGCCATAGGATGACGTCTGGTCTTGTTGTCGCTAAAATTCGCGAGTGTCGTCGAAGAGTATCTTTGTGACGCGCTGCTTTTCCCGCCTCCCATTTATCGAGAAGGTATGGTTGAACAAAACCAGCTCGAAGCATCGGCACTTCGTCATGATGGCTTGGAGGTGAGAAAAGAATGGGAGATAACATCACCACAATGAAGGCCAATCCGACATAGAAATCGGGGCACATATTGCCCGCTATGCCTGTTCTGATGGTCTTCCGCCGACGAACTAGAAGATGGTGCAGGTATGAGGCTGTGCAAAGGTTGAAGAATACGAGAAAGAAAGAGATCGCCCATCCGCCAGTCCATTCGGATATCTGCAACACGGCGGGTCGCTGCCATTGGCTTACTGAAAGTGGGCACCAGGGAAAGCCCAAGGCAAATTGACTGCGCGCCCATTCAATCGCAGTCCATGCGGAGGCTAGCGAAAGCATTACCAACATACGCGTGCCAAATCTACCCTCGAGACCATGAGGGATTAACCACCGTGCAAACAAAAACCAAATCGCGAGGTACCCCGAAAGGAGAAGCGAACCCAAGGACAATCCGGAGAACGTGACGTGTCGCAACCACCAGAGGAGCGTGAGATAGTAAAGCCAACCAAAAAAGAGAAAGGCAAGTAAGACACTTTTATAACTGGGTCGATACGACAGCCACCAAAGGGCGGGAATAAGAAAAAAATAGGCGGTCTCGGGAGTTTGCCTTGGCGGGAAAGCGCATAGCAGCAAACCAAAGGTCAGAGCACACGCAGTGAAAGGCGCCCATAGAATGCGGATCGATCGTTCGCCCGGTAGAAAAGGTATTTGCCGTTTCATGATCTTGGGATACTCGACAAAACCTATCCCGACCAAGCCAAGGCGATCTTGATGGGTCCGCAAACTTCATTTGGCAACTCGATGAACATGACTCAGGAAGAAGTGAAATCGAATTCGGAACTACAGGAACTACTCGCCGATGAAAATGTTGACGATGGTACACTATTTACTACTGGCGGAACTTGGTCATGAAATGGTGGTTCTCCTCTTCCCCCTTCCCGCATGAATTCACAGCATAGTGAGACCAATTCATCTTTAGTTCCACTTCTACGCATGTGGTGCAGCAATCCGCCACGCACATCGTCTCCCAATCCCACGAACTTCACGCATTTTTGCATCCGCGC
>JACNJI010000135.1 GCA_014382645.1 Verrucomicrobiota bacterium
AAAGATTCCCCTTTGCAGATGTGGAGAAAAAGGTGGCCACCTCCACCTCCCTCATGCCGAAAGGGCGCGATCTTGCCATTACCGAGACCGACCTGACGGATTTGCTGGCGTTTTTCCGGGGGGGCGGGAAATAAAAGGCGTGCTTTTTTTTTTTGCGTTCTCCTTCGCCTGTTTCCCCTGTTCTTTTGTTTGGGCGGACGAGAGGCAGGCAAAGCATCATGTGGAGGGGTGGGGTGGTAAGGCTTTCGTCAAGAAGGGCAAGGTGGTCGAGGTCGTCTTGAACGGAACGCAGGTCGAGGACGGGGACATGGCGACTTTGCTCATGTTTCCCCATCTGGTCGACCTTTCACTTGAGAACACGCGGGTTGGGGACTCGGGCATGGTTCATGCGGCAAAGCTTCCCAAGCTTGAGTGGCTAAATCTTTATCGTACTTGGGTGGGTGACGAAGGCGCGAGGCGTTTGTCCGATTCGAAATCTTTGAAGATGATTCCGATCGGAGAGACGAACTTGACGGACAAGGGACTCGTTCACCTTTCCCGCATGGAACAACTTACTTATTTGGGGTTGCGAGGAAACGATGTGACGGACAAGGGTGTCTTGCCTCTTGGAAAACTGATCAAACTCGAAGGCTTGTATTTGGGCGAGACTCGGGTTACGGATGCGGGGGTTCTCATGTTGCTCGCGTTAAAAGGGCTGAAAAAGCTCTGGCTACACGACTTGCCTATTACCGATGATTCTATAAAAGCTCTTTCCACAATGAAAAACCTCCAAGAACTTCATGTCTACGCTACGAAGATATCGTCGGAAGGCGCCAAAAGTCTGCAATCCGCTTTACCTACATGTCGAGTGTTTCACGAGTCGCTTACGAATTGAATCTTCCGAGCTTACGACCAGGCTCTCCCTTTATTACTATCTCGTAAACCTTCTAATCATTATGACCTTCAAAATCCTTATGAGTGCCGTTGTCTTATCTGTAGCTACTCATCTGACTGCCGTCGAAAATTCCGCTTGGGTATATTTGGGCGCCTATGCCCAGGGAGATGATCAGGGGATTACCTTGTGCAAGCTCGATCGTTCGAGCGGCAAACTCGAGAAGGTGAAGGTGTTCGGTAGTCATACGAATCCTGCCTTTCTCGAAATTCATCCCTCCCAAAAGTTTCTATATGCCGCCAACGAAATGGGAGAGTTCAAGGGGGAACCAACTGGGGCGGTCACGGCTTTTTCCATAGATGCAAAGACCGGCGAGCTGTCCCAACTCAATCAAGTTTCATCCAAAGGCGCCGGGTCTTGCCACATTACAATTGATGCCGAGGGGAAGACCTTATTCGTGGCGAACTACGGTGGTGGGAGCGTGGCTTCTTTCCGCATCGGCGAGGACGGAACCTTGAGCGAAGCAGTTTCCTTTTTTCAGCACGAAGGATCGAGCGTGGACGAGCGACGCCAAAAGAGACCGCACGCCCATTCCATAAATGTCGACCCCGCGAACAAACGGGCTTATTGCGCCGACCTCGGTCTCGACAAGGTACTCGTTTACAAGGTTAACAAGAAGGGGAAGCTGAAGCCGAATGATCCTCCCTTCGCCAAAACTCAACCTGGAGGCGGTCCCCGTCACCTGAATTTTCATCCATCCGGCAAGTTCGCCTACGTTAACCTCGAAATGACATCCAAGGTGACCGTCTTCACCCACGACGCGACAACGGGTGCCCTCAGCGAACTCCAAACCGTCTCCACCCTACCAAAGGATTTTACGGGTAACAACAGCACCGCCGAAATTCGCGTACACCCGATGGGCAAATTCGTTTACTGCTCAAATCGTGGTCACGACAGCATTGCCGTTTTCGCCATCGACGAAAAATCCGGCAAGCTCACTTTCATTGAGCACGAACCTTCCGGTGGCAAGACCCCTCGAAATTTCTGCATCGATCCTTCGGGCGCCTATCTTCTCGCCGCCAACCAGAGCACGAACAACGTGGCCGTTTTCCGCGTTGATGCGAAAACCGGTGCCCTTACTCCTACAGGAAGTTCGATCGAAAGCCCGAAGCCAGTTTGCGTTCGCTTCGTCGAGGCGAAGTAACAACCCCCTCTTTTTTCTTTTTATGAAAGATGATTGCGGTTGTCTTTTGATAATTGATTCTCATTAAGGAACTGATGCATTTTCCAAAGATAATACTTGGTGGATTTATCGTCTTTTTAGTACCGTTTTCTTCCTTTTGTCAGGAAGATGCTACTTCGGGAGAACTTTCATCTATGGTCGTTGTGGAGACTCGGTCACCACAACGACTCTCACAAGCTTCGCCTTGGGTTACGATTATTTCGTCGGAGGACCTGATCGATCGTCAGATTTACTCTTTGGCAGATGCCCTGCGAACGATTCCTGGGTTAGCTGTTGTTCGTTCGGGACAGGTAGGTGGTCAGACTTCCTTGTTTAGTCGTGGAGCCAAGAGCAATCACGTGACTTTTCTGCTCGACGGTCGCAAGCTGAACGGTGGCTTTTCGGGACAGTACAATTTGGGGCATCTGGGAATGGATGGCTTTTCGGGCTTGGAGGTGTTACGTGGTTCCGCTTCTACTTTGTACGGGTCGGAGGGAGCCGGAGGAGCGGTGATGTTGCGCAGTGGACAACTCCCCGGAAAGGGTGTTGCTTCGAACATGGGTTTGAGCGGTGGGGCGTACGGTACTTTTCGCGGTGATTTGCGAACCGCCTTTCGTGAGCAAGCATGGAGCGGAAACCTTGGGTTTTCGGGGACGACCACGGAAAACGACCGTCCCAACGCGGATTATAAGAATGTTTTCGGCTCATTTAAACTTGCTCGAGCCTTACCGGATGGATGGTCGATCGATCTCGTGGGCATGGGGTATGACGCAGATATGGGTGTACCCGGCTCTCTTTCTTTCCCTTCTTCTTCCGATTCTCAGGAGAACGAACAGTTTCTTCTGTCTCCCGGTGTAAGTGGAGGAGGGGATAACTGGTCTATGCAGTTTATATATTCGCATTCTTCGGATGAAATTGTGAACGCAATCGGCCGCAATCGAGAAACGGATGTTTTGCATGGAGACCAAGTGGACGCGCTCTGGACTTGGGATGCGATGGATGCTTTGTCCCTAACAGTGGGCGGAAATTATTATGAGCAGCACTTTAACAGGGAGGGTGGCGCCGTCGACAATGGATTGAATAATTTGGCTGGTTTTGGCCTGCTGGCGTTTTCCTTTGCAGAGGGAAGCCAAGTCACCGCAGGACTTCGCCAAGAAGATTACTCGATCTACGGTGGGCAAACGACTGGCACCGTCTTTGCTCGGCAAGAGCTTGTCGATGGCGTTGCTTTGTTCGGTAGGTACTCCGAAAGTTTTGCTGTGCCGACGGGTAACGACTTGTGGGGGTGGGGAGGGAATGTTAACCTCATGCCGGAAGAGATTAAGTCTTGGGAAGTTGGATTTCGCTTTGGCAAAGACGGGACTACTCGGGGAAGCGTATCTTGTTTTTCCTCAAAGTATGAGAACCTGATCGAGTATTGGGATCCCGATGGCGATTGGATTGGAATTATGAAAAATATAGATAAAGCGGAGACAGGTGGACTGGAGCTTTCGTTGGTCCGGACCTTGACGCAAGCATGGCAAGTTCGTTCGGGTTACACCTATCTGGATGCGAGGAAGAACGACGGTTCTCGGCTTGTTCGTCGCCCTCGGCATACCTTTTCGGTGGCTGTTGATTATCAGGGAGAAAAGGCAAATGGCGGATTTGAGTGGCTGTCGGTGTCCGATCGAGTTGATTTTGCTCTGGCGGAAGGGGAGGACTATGTCGTCGCCCGTTTGTATGGAAGCTATGAGCTTTCTTCTTCCTTGAGTATTTTCGGGCGAGTGGAGAATCTGTTCGACGAGGAATACGAAGAGGTGGACGGTTTCCCCGCTTTGGGCATCGGGGCGTTCGGCGGGTTGCGTTATTCGTTCTAACCCGAACACTTAGGGCAAAGCCCATACACGATGAACTCTCCTCCTGTCGCTATGAATCCAGGAGGTAGGTCGAATACAGGCAATTCATCCGTTTGAGGGAGGTCTAGGGCAAAAAGCTTGTCGCAACCTCGACAGGTGAAGTGGGTCTTGTCTTGCCCGTCTACCCATTCGTAGCGTGTCGGTTGTCCGGGATAGTCGACGCCCACCACAACTGATTGTTCCGCGAGAGCCTTTACGTGTCGATAAGCGGTGGCCAGACCCAAGTTTGGTATTTCCTTCAAGGCGGCCGAGTGAACTTCAGCAGGAGTCAACGGTCTCTTGGCTTGGCGGATCGTTTCCAAAATGAGCGTCCCTTGACGTGTCCTGCGTCCCATGGTCGTCAGCTTTCGCGAGGGGGCTTCGACTCCTGCATGCGGGCTTTTTTTGTGAGTCTTTTAAGCTCTTTTACGTCGGGTTTGATCTCGGCTAGAACTTCAGGTTCCATGCGGTCTATGAAGAGAATGCCTTCGAGATGGTCTGTCTCGTGTTGAATGCAACGGGAGAGGAGAGCATCGCATTCGAGCGAATGTTCGGTACCTTGCAGATCTGCGTAGCGCACTCGCACTCGATCGGCTCTCACGACGTCGCCTCGGATATCGGGGAATGATAGGCACCCTTCTTCGTAAACCATATCGTCACCGGGTAATTCCTCGATTTCAGGATTGGCCAAGGCGAGAGGCATGAGCAAGTCGGGATTTAGCGGTTTGCCGTCGAAGATGCAAGTCATCGGATGTTCCGGATTGTGAGGTATCTCCACTACGCAAAAGCGGAGCGCCTTACCCACTTGTTGTGCGGCTAGACCTATTCCTTCCGCTCCATGCATGGTATCGACCATGTCTTCCGCCAGTTTGGCGAGTTTCTCGTCAAAGACGGTTACGTCCCCTCCGGCCTGCCTAAGGATGGGTTCGTCGTACTGTGTGATGCGAAGGATCATTTTGTTAATGATTTTGACCTTTGTTGTGCCTCAGGATTGCGCAAAGGTCAATTTGCTTAGTCGCTTCGAAACAGAGAGAAATCGACTTTCTTACGTAAATGTGCAGTGTTTTGTAAAATCCGTTTGCTTCTCGGGATGTTTACCTCAAGGTTGCAGCCCCGAGTTAACTTCTTATGAAATTTCGAGTAATTGGGAAATTTGGCAACGCCTTGTGGTTCCCTGTGGCTACTTTGGTTCTACTGCTTGGTTTGGCTTCGCCCGTCTATTTTACCTCAATCTCGCAAGACACCTTGGCAATGGTGGGGGAGGGGAGTTCTACCTTGTCGACCCAAGCCGAGCAACAACTCCGAGAAAACAACTTGGGCCCAGTGGAAATGCTTCTTCCCCTTTTGCCGGCTGAAGAATCCGCGAAATTCAAGTCCGAGGTAGACGAAAGAAAGAAAAGTAATCGTGATTTGGAAGTTTCCGGCGGTGGAAGTATTTTCGATTTGTTGACCTTTCGGGAGTATTTCGGCGGTCTCGACGAATACAGCAGAGAGCAAAAGCGTTTTTCCGCTTATTTCGTCTACAACAGAGCGAAAACAAAAGGAGATCTCTGGACACGATTGGAGGAAAGTAGCTCGAACAAGAACGTTCAGGCGATTTTGGCGAGTATACCAAAGGAAGGTCGCCCCGGCGCGTTTTGGGCCAAGGTTATCAATGAACCGAATCTGAGCAGCTTTCCCGGAACTAAGCTTATTCGATTGGAGAACTTTCGTTTCTTTCCTCAGCGTCGTTTGTTGGTTTCGGTCGCGCTACGATCAAAAGCCGAAATTGACGCCAATGCGAGTGAGGCAGAAATTCGCGATGATTGCTTGGTCGAAGCTCGGCAATCCTTGGCCCTCGAAAATTCATTGCCCAGGGGGTCCACCCTAGGGCGCGAAGGACGCGAAATGGCCATGGAGGCCAATGCCAGTGTGCTTGAGGCGGCGGATCTCGCTTTTCTCGACTACCCGTCGACCCTTTCGCGCCTCGGTATCATCAAAGCCGGTCCCACTGCAGACGGAGGCTACGAGGTGATGCTCGGGGGCGTTATCGGTCCGGACGGTAAGCTCGAGGAGCATGGTCGCTGGCTTCCGTATCCGATGCTCGTTCCCATGATGGTGGGTACGGCCATGGCTATCGAAAAGGATTATTTTAGCTCCGACGTCGGTTTTGAGCTTGGAAAACTTTCGCAGGGTTTGTTGGCGGGTAATTTGGAAGCGAAAGAAAAATTAAGGGCTTTTTATTGGGCTGCACAGCAGTTGGCTCGCAAGCTAAACTTGATTCAGATGGCCGAACTTACGAAGCGCTGCCCCGATTTGAAAGGCGTCTTCGATCTCGCGACTCTCATCCGCATGCGGAATCGTCCCCTTTCCGAGGTGGCCGGAAAAATCAAGGCCGCTCGGAGAGAGATTTCCTCCTTGGCTCCCGAGGAAACAGAGGGAAAAAAAGTTGAGCTTGAAAACCTCTATTCCGAGCGCGAGGAAACGGAGAAACGATTTCAGCGAGAACTTTCCGTCGTTTATGCCGCTACTTTGTTGTCGGGAAATCCTTCGGGTGTTCTTTCCTATGTCAAGAGTTTCCCGGTTTATGATGCGGATGGCGACGAAAACGCTACGGTTGCAGCCTTGGATGATATGAAGTTTGCCATGGGGCATGGGGCCGAAGCGTTGAAGTATCTTTTGCAAATGCGTAAACCCCTGCACAATCCGGGTCCGGTTTTGAGCACGATTCAACCCGTGTTTCCTGTCATCGGTGGCGGATTGTTGACCTGGTTCTCTCACGCCTACCGAAAAACGGCCATATTTTTGAAGTTGTCGCTTTTTCTCATCGCGGGGGCCTTGTTCAGCACCGCCATCGCCAATCTTCTTCCAAACCCCGACTACAGTCGAAGCGTAGGCTCCCCGATTTTGCGTGTTTTACGCAATTTCACCGTGGGTTCCATGGCCTGCGTACTTGTTCTTTTTTTACTTGAGCCCACACTCTTGCAAACCCCCCGGGGACAAGTTTCCGTGGCCGGTTTTGATTTTGCGCTTGCGAATCTACTTATGTCGGCCAAGGACGAAGCTATGCCGGATAACAATCTAACTATTGTAACCGGAGCGGTGGCCGGTACGTTTCTTCTAATGCAGTTGGTGATCTTCGTCTTCTGCTTGTTGCGTATTTCACAAGTTAAGCGTGAAGAGGCTGACGCTCGGTTGAAAGTTAAACTACTCGATAACGAGGATACTCTCTTCGATCTCGGGCTCTACGTAGGTTTGGGTGGGACTGTTCTTTCCCTGATTCTTCTGCTCGTGCTTGACATAAAGCAGGATGCGCTAATCGGTGCCTACACCTCTACCCTCTTCGGCATTCTCTTCGTGGCCGCCTTGAAAATTTTCTTCGTTAGGCCTTATAGGAATCACTTGCTCATCATGCAGGCTGAACAAAAGAGATATGAACCATAGTTTACTGCTTGTTGTCTGCGATTTTCTGTTGCTGAGCATACTCTCCTTGGCGCGTTTCGATGTGCCGGCGGATGCCGATATAGCTCGAAATCAGGAAAAAGTTGTTTCCAAGGAGGTAATGGAAAGAATTTCGGACGGCGAAAACTACGACGACGTCGTGGCTGAACTTGAGGCTACCAACGAAACTCTCGAAGCGAACCTTCTGCGAGACAAAGACGATCTTGTGACTGAAAAACTTCGTCTCGAGGAAGAAATCGAGGAACGCCGTCTAGAATTGGAGCAGAAGGAGAATTTAATTGCCCAAAAGGACGACGTCATCTCCGACAACAAAGTGGCGATTGACGAAGCGGCAAAAGCTGCCGCCAAACTAGAACAGGCCAATGAAGATATCGAGCGTAAGCGCGAAGAACTTCTTGCCCGTAACGCTGCGGCCCAAAAGGAAGTCGAACTACTTGCATCAAACCTCATAGATGCTAAGAAGCAGGCCGAAGAATTGACTGCTCAAAAAGCGCGCACCGAATCCGAAGTGGCTACGGCTAGGGTCGATTTAGCCAAGGCCGAGGAGCAGGCCAAAGCCAAGACTGAAGCCGCGGCAAAGGCTGAGGAGGCTCTTGCCAGCGAACGAAAGCGAGGGGACGAACTAGTTAAGTCCACTGCAGCAATCGACGAGCGCATCGATGCCCTTAATTCCGGTCTCAAGGATGTGGGCACCGGCCTAAAGAATGTAGGGACTTCCCTCGCCGGGGTAGGGGAGAAGATCAGCACCGTCACCGATGAGGTGGCCGGTGTGAAGGCTTCCGTTTCCAATGTGAGTCAAGAGGTCGCCGGGGTAAAAGCTACCGTCACCAACGTCAGTGAGGAAGTGGCGGGGGTAGGGGATAAGGTTCAGAGCGTCACCCAGCAAGTGGCCAATATCGCCGAAACCACCACCGAGGCAGTAGCCGAGCAAAAGGAAGCACTAAACCAGATCAGCGAGCGTCAAGCCAAGTCACTCAACGAAATTTATTCGAATTATGCGGCAAACAAAGTAAAGCTCACCATGACTTTTCGTCACAAGGGTGGCTTTCTCGGAGCCGAAAAGGTGGACACTTACGAAACTGAAACCATTATCCTGGTCGATGGAAGCGTTGCCTATACTTTAGTTCATGCCAAAGACAGTCCTTTCCGTCTCGAGCCTTTTC
>JACNJI010000156.1 GCA_014382645.1 Verrucomicrobiota bacterium
AGAACCAGTGAACAACAGACACAAAAAATTTACCCCAAGCGACCCTTTCCGGACACCTCCCTCACAGTCGGAGCCCGCCGGCATAACTCCGTTTTCCGGAACCCCACAACCCCTGGCACCTCCCCCTCCGCCTGATGAAACCGTGAACCCATTTGATTCACCTCCGGTTCCCAGTGCCCCCGATCCGTTTTCGCCTGACTTGCCACCACCTGCACCGCAACTCCCTGCCCCGGAAACACCAGCAACCATACCACCACCGGTTAACGTCCCTGAGATAGAAGATCCAATCTCCAATCCACCGCCCCCAGAACCACTTCCACCTCTGCCAGCTATTCCACTGGAAGAGATATTTGGTACGCCGGCCGCTCCACCTCAGGCATCGGCACCCGAACCCACACCCACACCGCCCAACGACATTGCCCCCCCCGCAAAACCTGTCGAGGAACCGGATCCTTTCGACTTGGCGGTTCCTCCCGCTATCACGGCGCCCGTACAGAACGATCCGTTTGGGACTCCTCCTCCACCGCCAGCGGCACCACCTCCGCCACCCGCTGATTTCGATCCGTTTTCAGTACCTCCTCCTCCGCCACCGCTCAACAATTAGACCAAACCCGCCGTCATGGGTCTACTCCTTGAAAAATTGAGTGTCCGGGAAAAACGAATTCAAACTCCAGCTCTCTCGAAGAAGCTATCAGCAGTTCGGTGTTGCTTTCCGACTTTAACTATCGGCATCGGCAAACCCACCTTAAGGAAAGAAACGGTTAATCAGTTTCAGGTTTCCAGTGCCAATCGTGGTTCATGTAATCCTAGGTTGCTAAGCAAGGACACGACAAGTCACTACTTCGATACCAGTTCATCCCCACCACCTTGGCTGAATGCGGTCTTGCCCCATAAGAGGATGGCAGCCCGGCAGGGATTCGAACCCCGACTAGATGTACCAAAAACATCTGTGCTACCATTACACCACCAGGCTTAACTACCCTTTAATGTTGCCGAAACGATTCCTCGAAGTCAAGAGAGGAGACCTTATCAGCAAAGTCAAATATGAGTGAGAACAGCCAAACGAAATTTAAAAGGGTAATACTTAAAATCAGCGGAGAAATCCTCGGTAGTCGAGAAAAGGGCGAACCTATTTTCGCGGAATCACTGGAACGGGTTTGCTCCGAAATCAAGGCCGTGGCGGACTTGGGCGCCGAAGTGGGCTTGGTCGTCGGCGGCGGCAACATATTTCGTGGACTAAGAGGAGCCAAGAAAGGAATAGACCGAACAACGGGCGATTCCATGGGGATGCTGGCAACTGTAATCAATGGTCTCGCGTTGATGGACTGCCTTGAGAAAATGGGTGCCGTTGTGCGTGTGCAGACTGCAATACCGATGGAAAAGCTGGCCGAACCGTTTATCAAAAGACGAGCCGTACGTCATTTGGAACGCGGCCGGATCGTTATTTTTGTGGCGGGCACTGGCAACCCGTACTTTTCCACCGATACCACCGCGGCCCTTAGAGCCAGTGAGATCGGCGCCGAAATCATCCTCAAGGCAACCAAGGTGGATGGAATTTACGACAAGGATCCCCACGAACATAACGACGCCGTAAAATTTGAGCATTTAAGCTATATGGAATGCATTGAAAAAAGGCTTTCGGTAATGGATTCGACCGCCTTCTCCCTTTGCATGGATAATCAAATGCCAATACTTGTCTTCGACCTACAACAAGAAAACTCTATCCAACAAGCCGTCACGGGTGAAAAAATCGGCACTCTCGTGAGCTGACCCTTGCTTTACGGTTGCCCACGAAAACGACAGACAGCCTAATTCCCATCAATACGAATCTGAAAGTTTAAACGAAAAAACGCAATGAACACCGACTCAACAATAGCCAAGTTACAAGAAGACTTGAACAAATCCGGCGAGCACACCCTACACGAATTCACCACCCTTCATACTGGCAAGGCGAATACATCCATGGCGGAAAACATCACGGTCGACGTGTACGGCAGCTCAATGAAACTCCGGGACATTGCCGCCATCACCACCCCGGATGCGAGAACAATCCAGATACAACCGTGGGACAAGTCAAGCGTTGCCCCCATAGAAAAAGCCCTCATCGCGGCCAATCTCGGAATATCTCCGGTTGTCACGGGCGAACTAATTCGGCTACCGATACCCGATCTAAGCGGAGAGCGACGAGAAGAACTTTGTAAAATGGCCCAAGGCATGGCTGAACAAGGAAAGATTGGTGCCAGAGCAGCAAGAAGAGAAGCGCTAGACACCCTCAAGGCCGCTCAAAAAGAAGGACTATCCGAAGATGACGTCAAGCGACTTGAAAAAGAGGTTCAAAAGGAAGTCGACGATGCCATTGCGCGCATCAACAACGCCGTCACCGCAAAAGAAGCGGATCTAAGACAACCTTGACCGAGGGAAATACTTTACTTTTCAAACTCGATATCTTCCGCAAGGAAAGTTTTTTGCTTAGGACATTCACCAAAAAACAGTAGCGAAAACTACAACCTAGCTAGATTCTTAAGCAGTAACCCGCCACAAATGTCAAATGACGGCCGACTCGCAACAACCATCCATAGGAAAAGTGTCCCGTCTCGTCGTAAAGCTGGGAACCGGTGTTTTGGCTCCCACTCCCGGGACAATAGAGGCTGATAGACTTAGGATTCTTGGAGAATCCGTACGCAACCTGCGCCAGGAAGGGGTCGAGGTCATCATCGTTAGTTCCGGTGCGGTGGGTCTGGGCATGGGAAAGCTTGGTCTTTCCGTACGCCCCTCGGATCTTTCCACACTTCGAGCCTGTGCCGCCATAGGACAAAGCCTCCTAATGGACATATGGAGCAAAGCCTTCGAACCGCTGGGTCTGATAATCGCCCAAATGCTCCTCACTCGAGAAGACTTCCGCAGTCGAAAAAGCTCTCAAAACGTCGAACTCACCTTGCAGCGACTTCTCGAGCACGGTGCTGTACCAATCATCAATGAGAACGATTCCGTAAGTGACGAGGAAATTCGCTTCGGCGACAACGACGTCCTGTCCGCACTTCTCGCCTCACTCTGCAAGGCTGAAATGCTGGCGATCTTGTCAACCGCACCGGGACTCATGACTTCTCCGGAAGATGGAGAAATCATACCATTCGTCTCTGAAATCACGCCAGACATCGAAGCCATGGCTGGAGGCACGAAAAGCTCGACCGCAGTTGGTGGTATGATTACCAAAATCGAAGCCGCTAAAATAGCCACGATGTCGGGTTGCGCAGTTTTTGTGGGAAGCGGAATGGAACCAGACCGTCTCCCCTTCATACTAAAGGGCGAGGCTACAGGGACCTTTTTCGCTCCTGCCGGCTTAGGGCTCAATGAACGCAAGAAGTGGCTGGCTTTTTTTCCCGAACCCACGGGTGCCCTCGTCATGGACGAAGGTGCATGTCACGCAATTCTCCAAGAAGGAAAGAGCCTCCTCGCCAAAGGCTTGGTCGCCTTTCGGGGAGAAATCTCCCGATCAGACGTCGTTACCATTGAAAACCCTGACGGTGAAATAATCGCACGAGGGATTTGCCAGTTTAGCTCCGACGAACTCTCTCAAGTCAAAGGCAAAAGCAACGATGAGATTCACCTTGTCTTTCCGGAAAGAGCACGAGCCGAGGTCATTCACAGGGATCATTTAGCCCCTTTGAGATAAGGACTTTTCCAAATACGCTTGCCGCAAGCCCTCTTTTGTCGATTGGTATGATCCCGTGTACGACTACGAGGATGATAATGAAGACCTGTTCGGTGATGCGCCCACAGCGCCTGCCAAAGCCCAAATCGACTTTCGGGCCGAGTTGAACGACGACCAGTATGCAGCAGTCACCGCTCCCGACGGGCCTGCCATTGTCCTAGCCGGAGCCGGGTCAGGAAAGACTCGTACGCTTACCTATCGAGTGGCCTACCTGCTTACGCAAGGAGCTCTTCCGGAAGAAATCCTGCTCCTGACCTTTACGAACAAGGCCTCAAGGGAGATGCTAGACCGCGTCGAACATCTTACGGGAGTGGCCTCCCATCAATTTTTGGGCGGCACCTTCCATCACGTCGGCGGGCAAGTCTTGAGAAGTTTCGGCGACGTGGTTGGTCTTCCCCGTAATTACACCATTCTCGACGACTCCGACTCCGATGCCCTCCTAAGCGAAATCATTCGGGAGTCCGATCCGGACTTCCTTAAGAAAAAAGACAACCCAAAGCCGAAACTGCTCAAAAATCTTATTAGTTTCGCAAGAAACGTCATGCGACCCGTGGAGGAGGCGGCAAGAGCTCGTTATCCCTCAAACAGAGATATTTCTGAGCAAATTGCGTTCTTCGCAGAGGAATATCGCGAAAACAAGCTCCAACGTGGGCTTGCGGACTATGATGACCTTCTGGAGCTCTGGCTAAAGGTTCTGGAAAGCAACGATGAAGCTGCGACTTACTACCAAAATCGCTTCCGCCATATTCTGGTGGATGAATACCAAGACGTTAACGTCCTCCAAGCCAGCATAGTCGACAAGATTGCCGCCAACCACCAGATCATGGCAGTCGGTGACGACGCTCAGTGCATTTACACTTGGCGAGGAGCGGACCTTGATCAAATTCTCGATTTCCCTAAGCGGCACCCAAACACTACCATTTACAAAATTGAGACGAACTATAGAAGCTCGCCCCAGATTCTCGAACTGGCCAACGACATTCTTGAATCCAGATCCATTGACCGTAGTTACACTAAAATCCTCAAACCATCTCGCCCAAACGAAAATCTCCCCGTTTTCGTCCCTGCGATGGATGCTTACCAGCAAGCGGATTATGTTCTGAATCGGATCGACAGATTGATTGACCGTGGAGCTCGCTACTCCGATATCGCTATCCTTTATCGCGCCCACTTCCACGCGATGGACATTCAGATGGAGCTCTCAAGAAGAGGAACTCCATTCGTAATCACCAGCGGCATTCGCTTCTTTGAGCAAGCTCACGTTAAGGACTTGGTTTCACAATTACGCTTCATCGTGAATCCGAGAGATCTTCCGGCCTTCCATCGGTTTGCATGCCTGTTGCCGAAAATAGGAGAAAAGACAGCTTCGAAAATCCTGCATTTGGCCGAAACTGTCTCATCGAAGAACAATATCACCATGGTCGAAGCTCTCGCAACGGAAGCAGTCTCCAAAAAAATACCTGCTGATGCCGAAGAAGATTGGGATGCCCTCGTGGAAACGCTTCAGGCAGTTGATGAAGCAGCTCGCACCTCCCCGCCCGTCAAGGTTGTCGATCTAGCGGTCAACGGATGGTATGCCGACTTCATTCGCTATACCTACGACAACTGGGCTCATCGCGAGGAGGATCTCGAAAGCCTAATAGAATTTGCATCCCGATACGACAACCTCTCGGAAATGCTGGCCGAACTCATATTGCTCAGTTCCGAGTCCGGGAATCGGGTCACACGATCCGAAGAGAGTTGCCTGCGTCTCTCGACGATTCATCAGGCGAAAGGATTGGAGTTTCCTTATGTCTTTATCATAGGCTTGGCCGACGGACTTTTCCCCATCAAAAGAGCCATCGACGGGGAAGGCGACCTCGAGGAGGAACGGCGCCTGTTCTATGTCGCCGTAACTAGAGCCGAGAAAGAGTTGTTCATGATCTTTCCCATGCTATCCAATCAAAAGGGAACACCGGTCAGGATGCAGTTAAGCCGCTTTATTCGGGAATTGCCGGACACCCATTACGAGGTCGAAAAACCTACCCCCTCCTACCGCTCTCAGGGGAATTACGGAAGAGGGAACCAGGGCTATGGCGGCAAACCAAAATACGGAGGCGGTTGGGCTCGTCGCCGAAGCTAGGCTTCTCCCAAGGCACCCTCCAAGGCTCGCCAAGCGAGGAGAGCGCAATCGTGACGCTCGGGGAAACGACAAATCGTACGATAGACAACCATCTCGCCCGGAAGATCCTCATCCGCTCCCTCAAGCATTACGCGGCTAACTATAAGGCAAAGCTTCAACAACTCCTTCGTAGTTTTGCCCGGGGCATAGCTAGTAATCAAAGAACCGGAAGCCAACGACAGGGCTGACCCCTGGCCCATAAAACTTGCCTCGGCAACAGTTCCGTCAGTGGCTAACTTGAGAAACAACTTGGATTCATTGCCCGTCAACTCGCTTCGATATTCACCGACGAGTTCTGCCTCGGGAAGCTCGTATTTGTGGCGTGGACGACGACCGTGGCCCTCCAGAATCTCGCGATGCAAGTCTTCGTCCACGGCGCATCTAGAAACTGTTCTTCCACATCATCGATTCAACGGGATAAGGAGTACGCTCGTTGTACTTGGCCGAGGATTTGGAGGAATAATCGACCGCTACTTCGCCATCAACGCGGAAGTATATGAGTTGCCCGATGGGCATGCCCGCATACACGCGTACGGATTGAGCCACCGAAATTTCGAGTGTCCAATGGTTGCAAAATCCAACGTCGCCCTTACCCGCCGTCGCATGAATGTCGATCCCCAGACGCCCCACACTGGACTTCCCTTCTAAAAAAGGAACGTAGCGACGAGTTTCGGTGTATTCTTCGGTAACGCCCAGATAGGTTTTTCCCGGCTCGAGCACTATGCCTTCCGGAGCAATCTCGAAACGCTCTACCTGGTTATGAACTCGAGCGTCAAGCACCTCATCGATGTAGCAGGCGAGATTTTTGCCTAGGCCAACATCGTAACTATTGGTACCGATACGATCACGGTCGAAAGGCTCGACCACGATGTCGCCGCAATCAATGGCAGCAAGAATAGCAGTGTCTGAAAGAATCATATTGGCATACCATTAGAGGAAGAGCTCAAGTTGGTCAAAAAGAAGAAGCCTCGGCGAATCTTCGCCGAGGCTTCCCTGAAAAGTCAACTGTAGGAAATTCCAATAATCGTTAGACGACTCTGGACTTGCCCGGAACAGCCGCAGAGTAGTGACCATCCTGATTGGGCTGAATGGGAGCGTCACTATCCCAAGTCAAGTTGTCGAGATCGGGACAAAGTTGAATTTTGTTATTCATCGCCTGATCCCAAGTAACGGTCTTCCCGGAATAAGTCGCGTAACGACCAAGAATCGAGGTAAGCGTACTCTTTGCTCCATAGTCCCCCTCGTTATAGATTTCTCCCTTTACGAGAGAGTCGATAAGATCGAGTTGCTCTTGCTGGTGGCCTCCAAGACGTTTTCCGTCAAAGCGCCAAGCACTGTCATCCTTGCCGAAGATTGTTGAGCGGCCAATGTCCGACTCGCCCTTGGAACCGTAGGCATGCTCGGATACGCTGTTGAAGCAACCCTTGATGTGTCGGCACTGACTGTACAGGCGAGAGCCGTCAGCGTACTTGTACTCGACGAAATGGTGGTCGAAGATCTCACCGTGATTCTTGGCATCGCCGTCATTGGCGGAATTCCCACGAACCTCACGGCCTCCCTGTCCATTGGCTTCCACGGGGAAACCGTCCTTGAGCCAGTTGATGACGTCGAGGTTGTGAATGTGCTGCTCGGTGATGTGATCGCCGCAGAGCCAGTTGAAGTAGTACCAGTTGCGCATTTGGTACTGGAGCTCGGTCTGGTCGGCTTGACGCCCACGAGTCCATACTCCTCCACCATTCCAGAACGCCCGCATGTAGTTAATGTCACCGATAGCCCCGTCCTGCAGGCGCTCGATGGTTTCTTTGTACTGGGGCTCGTGATGGCGTTGTAAACCAACGGCCACTAAAAGGTTCTTTTTCTTGGCGATTTCGTTGGCCGCGAGGACCCGACGAATACCTGGACCATCCACACCAACGGGCTTTTCCATGAAAACATTGAGACCCTTGTTGACCGCATTCTCGAAGTGCAAGGGACGGAAACCGGGAGAAGTGGCAAGTACCACGAGATCGAGATCCTGCTCCATAAGCTTCTTATAGGCGTCAAAACCGGCGAACATCCGATCCTGGGGTACATCCACTTTCTTTTCGTGAGTCTTGGCAACGCGCTTGTGGGCGCCATCTACCTTGTCGATGAAGGCATCGGCCATGGCCACGAGCTTCGTATTGTGAGAGGAATTCAGGATCTGGGTTGCAGCCCCTGTGCCGCGACCGCCACATCCGACTAATCCGAAGCGCACGGTTTCGCTACGCGCTTTCTGGGCGTTCAAAACGTGAGGGAAGGTTATGGCGGCGCTAGCGGTGGCTGTAGCCCCTAGGAATTTTCGTCGTGAGACGTTTTCGGTTTCTTTCATTATTGAGTTCTCCGTAGTTTGGTAAGTTTGAGTTAAAAGTTTAGGTTCAAGAGATTCAGTTTTTGGGAAGAGGAAGGGATTCGGACGGACCTTCGATGTCTCCGAGGGCCCACTGAATGCCATCAAGAAAATGCTGGAGCATATAAGGAGTCCACCAAGTCGCCTTGTTGTGCCCGAAATTAGAGTAGAAGATACGGCCCTTGCCGTAGGATCGCACCCATGAAACGGGATAATCGTTCGTCTTGGAATTACCCTTCTTGCCTGATTTGACCGCATCAAGGGAAACAAGCACGCGAACGTTTTTACGATCGTAATTCTTGTACTGGTAAATTTCGTCGGAATACTCG
>JACNJI010000106.1 GCA_014382645.1 Verrucomicrobiota bacterium
GAAGAACCTCCCGGGGAATCCGCTGAGGAGGAAGTTCCCGAAGCTGTTCCGGAACTGCCACCGAAAACCCTTCCTAAGGCGGAGGAACCCGAGCCGATTGAGGAAGTTGTGGAAGCTCAACCCGTGGTCGAGGACACCGAAGCTGTTCCACCTTCGCTCTTGCCCGAGATAGTGGAAGAACCTCCCGGGGAATCCGCTGAGGAGGAAGTTCCCGAAGCTGTTCCGGAACCTTCACTGAAAGTCCCACTTGCTCAACCTGCAGGTACTGTAGAATTGTTGCCTTCGGAGCCTTCTGATATGGGATCTCCACCTGACATCGACGAATCAGAAAATCCCCCTCCGTTAGATCATCACCCTGTAGAGGTTGAAGGAGATGAACCTTCGGCTCCGGCTTGAGAAAAGATTTCACATGCGAGGTATTCTGAAACTTTTGTTAACTTTGTGTTTTATAACTTTTGGAGCGGTCGCTTTAGAGCAACTTTGCTACAGGTTTTCAGAAGTCTATGCAAGTTGGCGGGCTAATTGGGTTTGGAAAGAGGATGATCACGATGGCATTGCGGCACCGGTGCTTCGGCTTTTGCCATTAAGCCAATGGGCGAACCCTCCTTCCGTTAAGGCGATAATTTCTCCTGAAGCATTGGCGAAAAGAGAGAGTTGGTACGCCGAACAGATTCTTAGCTATACGCGTCCGTTGCGTGATGAATTATACGAAGATTTTCGACGCGGCGATGACTTGCATGATTTTGAAGTTCGGGAGGTAGGTGGAGTAAAAGACATGGCCTTGCCTCGATTGACGAAATTCGCGACTTCCGAAGATGTCGAAAATGGCTATGCGAAGCGGGTCGGAGAGACATTACCCATGGTCAATGCCATCCTTCTTCATATTTTGCCTCCGAAGGGAAAAATGGCGGAAGGTGAATTAAGCTCCCTTCGACATGAACTAGAGGGTCAGTTCGTCTCTTTATTGGAGCGGGGCGTGGGATGTGGAATCATTTATGCCGCCAATGAAGTTGAGCTGATTTCTGCTGTAGAAAAATTGCGATTGGAGGAGGCGATGCTTTCCGCCCATCTGTTTTCTTGGGCTAGCGGCGAATCTGCACATCATCTTGCTAAAGCCGTGTCCATACGACCTGAATTGTGGACAACTGTTGTCTTCGACTCACCAGACGCCGAAAGCTTTTTGGAGGTATCTCCGCCTCTTGAGTGTCCTAAAACGCTTTGTTTAATGCCTTTAATCGAGGGTGAGCGTCAGGGGGAGTTGTCGAGCAAAATGATCGAGTGGGTTCGTGCGAGTCGACAAAATTCGTCACCTTTTACGGCCCGCATGGGCGGATTGTATCATTTATATTCTGCCGAGATCGGCCACTCCCATGCTGAACTAGCGTTCGGTTACGCTTATCTCATTGATTGCCTGAATAATCTTGGTCATAGTGAAGGAGAAGCAAGCCTTTCGGCTGGGTCGGAACATACCTCGGGCGACGAGTTTTCTGATTATGATTATTTCACCCAAACAAAACCTGATTCCGCGGAGTCGGGCTTTGAGGAGTTTAAAGGATTGTCTTTCGGGCACACGTTGGTTTCAGCATCGGATGACGACCTTGTTTTTCCGGAGAAACCAGTATCCTTTGATTGCCAAGTATTGCGAGATTACCGAGCAATGAAGTCGGATGTCGCAGAATTGGAAAATATGGAGGACAAAGATCTAATCCTCATGCTTGGCCATTGGTTTGAAAACAACGGCAAACTTGAAGAGATCGGCAAAAAAGATGAAGTTTTCTTGCTCTATTACAAATCATTGCGAGAACTGGAAAGTTCTCCGTGAGGTGATGGCATCTTCTTTTCTTTGAGAAACTAGCTTCCTGTTCCTCTGCCTTTAAAGGTTAATTCGGCGATGCCGGATTTGTCGAGATCCCCTAAGCCCAAGTCGACCATCTTCTGATACTGGGCGAGGGTGGCCTTGGCCAAGGGAACTGAAATCCCGGCTTCTTCGGCAACTGCGATTGCGATACCCGAGTCCTTCGCTGCATGCTCGGCGGAGAAATAGCATTCATGGTCTCTCCCGAGCATATCTTCGGAGTCGGTTTCCAGAACGCGTGAGTTGGCCCCGGTCTGTGAAAAGATTTCGCAAAGCATCTCTAAATCGAGCCCCAGAGCATCGCCAATGCCCAACCCCTCTGCGAGTGCAGCTGTGTTGATGTTCATGACCATATTCACCAGTGCCTTTACTTGAGCGGCTTTTCCCGCTTCGCCAACGAAACGTAGGTTGACGCTCAGATCCTCCAGCAAGTCCTTTACGCTCTCGAAGGTTTCCCTTTTACCGCCGATCATCAGGTAGAGGGTGCCTTCACGAGCTTGCGTAATGCTCGATGCCATACATCCTTCCAGGGTTTCGGCTCCGACTCCTGCTGCGGCTTGCTCGAGTTTAATGTGCATGCCCGGGGAAAGCGTTGCGCAGTTGATGAATAGCTTTCCTGCTGCGTTATTGAAAAGGTTGTCCGTCTCGCCAAAAAAAATGGACTCCATCGCCGTATCATTAGTTACGACTGTCAGTATGATGTCCGAAGCAGCAGTAACTTCGGCGAGAGTTTCAGCATGTGCACAACCTAGTTCCTCGGCGAGGGCAGCGGCAGTTTCGCCGATCACGTCGTTCACGCAACTCAATCGATAGCCCTTGTCTTTTAGGTTTCGGGCCATGTTGGCGCCCATGCGGCCCGCGCCTACTAATCCTATGTTTTTCTCTCTGGAACTCATATTCAAGAATCCTTTAGTTGTTTGTATTGAGGTGTATAATTCATTTTTATTGATGGCGTGGATGCTGAATTTGTCCAACATATTCTTCATCTGGCACACCTTTCCGTTTGACAGTTGTCGTGAACCTCTTTCGGTAGAATATCTTCTTTCACATACCTATAAATTCAATCCGTTAACATAATCCAAAATATGTCTAAAATCGTACCTCTCATCAGTTCAGGAACAGCAGGTCCTCTTGGCGTTCTCCACCTCCCTCGCCTCTGGCAAAAGGTTTCTCTCGAAGCGGCCGGCAAGATAGCCGATGGTTATCCTGGCATCGGAGCCGGCTATGACTCCATGGTCATTAATGGCCTCGGATTGGACGCCGAAGCCGTTCGTTCCTTCATTTCCGACTCCAAGCCTACCTACCCGCAGTTCGAAGCGTGGGTTAAGGAGCAGCCTGGGGCAACTCTCGATGCTGGAAGCGTGGGTGAATTGAACGCCTCGATCGAAGGCTACAACCACGACGATGATACGCGCAAAGGCATCCTCTCCGCCAACGGTTTGGACGATGGTGACCCCAAGGACGCAATTAATCTTAATAATCTTGACGATTGGCTCGAATTCCACGCGTCAGAGATTGCCTGAGAAGAACACTTACACACCTTAATTTTCCAACGGAGCTGGCTATCTTATACGGATAGCCAGCTTTTTCTTCGTAGCTTGCTTGCTTGTGCATGCCAATGAGTTTAAGTTTCTCTTTTCAATGAATTACTTATTTCAGCAAAGATGCCTTTTTTCGTTGGCTTTCCTCGTAATTTCTTTTTTTCCGAGTACTATTGCATACGGGATTGATACCGATCCTAACGAAACTGGCATTGCGCATGATAACGGTAACCCGAATGCGGATGACTGGAATGGCGGTCAAACATACTCTTGGGATTTCACTGTAGCTGATAATTATGTCGCATCCGGTCCGACGGTTAATCACAACTTCGATCAATGGACGATCACCAGTTTGTCGAATGCTTCAGGTGGACTCACAATTAATATCCGCAATCAATCTTCAGATTTTTCAGGTACTAATGGCGATGACGAGCAATTCCAAGGTTACTGGTTTAATGATGTTGTGAATGTTACTGGAGGAGAGAGCTTTGATGCTTCGAATATTACTCTTTCAGGAGGCCCTGGCGGCGGATCTTGGATTCCATATGTTGGAGGTAATAAGTTGAGCATTCGTTACTCGGCCAATTATACAGCGGCACCCGAACCTTCCACTTATTTAATGGTATCCGGATTGCTCGCTTTACCTTTTTGGCGTGCATGTCGCTCTTTTCGAAAAAGAACTGATTCCGAAGTTTTGGATAAAGCCTGAGTCGTACCAAAGCTATTTTTCATTCGCCAACTGAAGGTAAAGACGAGTTTGGTACGGCGAAATCGTCTTGCCACAAACCTTTGAACATTATTGATCCGTTGGCGTCGTAAGCAATGCCAAGGCCATGCCTTTTGCCATGTTTCCAATGTCCGAGGTATCGTGACCCATCTCCAGTGGTGAAAGATCCTTTTCCGTGGCGAAACCCTTCTTCGATTTCTCCTCTGTAGACCGTGCCGTCTACTTTGACGATGCCTATACCGTTTGGTTTATCGTCCCTGAAATCGCCTGCATATTCCTTCCCCTCTGCTAGCAAAAGTTTGCCTCTCCCGTTCCGCTTGCCGTGCTTAAACTCTCCTTCGTATCGGCTCTCGTCGGGATAAGTCATAATTCCCTGTCCTTCGATTTCGCTAAAATGAAAGTTTCCTTTGTATATTCTGCCATCGGCATGCCAATATGTTCCCGTCCCCTCCATCATTCCTTCCTGCCATATTCCTTCGTATGAACTTCCACTCTTCATGTTGATTTTTCCTTGTCCGTGAGATTTTCCGTTTAGGTACTCGCCCTCGTATCGATCTCCGTTAGCGAATAAGTTTATGCCGAAACCGTTGGGCTTGCCGTTAATCACATGTCCTTCGTATCGCGCCCCATTAGGAAAGGTGAAAACCCCTTTGCCGTGAGGGATGCCGTTCAGTCTCTCGCCCTCGTATCCGGGCTTTTGGGCCATCTTGGAATTAGCCGATGTTGTGAAAAGAGCACGATCATCATCCCCGCACCCTATTAAATTGATACCCGCGACCGTAACAAGTATTTGAGTTATCCTTTTTATTTGATGATATTTCATTTAATGAAACATGAAAGTTTGCGCGGAGCTCTGTCGGCGTCAAGAGGAACGAGGCATGGGTTCATTATCGCGGCAATCGGCATTCTCGATGCATGAAACTTTTTATTGCCATTCTATTCAGTTGCTTCGCTCTCTGGTTTTGCGAACAGACGGCTTACAGGTTTTGGGGTAAATATGCCTCTCTTAAAAATCAGATTCTCGAATCGTGCCAATTCGATAACAATTGGCTTTATCGTTACGGTTCATGGATACCTTTTGATGCATTTGCTGTTCCACCTGAATTTTCATCTGAAGCCGAACCTCTTTCCCTTGAGCAATCCGAAAGCGAATATAGTAAAAATGCGCTAAGCTACCTTCGCCCTTTTCGCGATGAGCTTTATGACTCTTTCTGGACTGGCCAGATTGGGCTAGCTGATTCCATTGTTAAACTTCCAATCCCGGGTGGGTTTCTTGTTCGCTCCTCCTCCGTTTCCCTAGGGAATGGTCATATCATTTTGACTCTTACCAGTCCCAGCGGTCTTTCGATGGGCGGCGATTTTAATGAGTTATCCATTGAATCGTCGAGACTTCTTGATCATGGAGTGGATTGTGCCCTAGCTTCCGTGAACAATTTTGCCGAAGTTTTGGAAGTAGTTCGTTTTCTCGTCGGCTCGGGTTTGGATGATACTAGAACCGTTGGTGTTTGTGCCTACGGAGAGCAAGCGGACTTACTTGTGCTTGCGATGGCGCATAGCCCACAACTTTTTACCGCGGTTGCTTTACTCTCTCCAATGGGAGTTGCCCCTATTGATCGTTTGCAAAAGGCAGAATATCCTGCGGCTCTATTCGCCGCTCGAACTTCCGATGAAGAATCAATAAAATCGAATGCCCTTCTCTGGGCGGGCGCATGCCGCAGGCTTTCTACTTCAAACAGGTCTCGGATTCTTTGCATGATTGCTCCGCCTATGTGCCAGGAAACCTTTTCGGACCTTAAACTGAAGACTTTAGCCTATGCCTTTCTGATCGACTCTTTGACTCGATAAAGAAGCCACTAGCTTCAGATTCCTATGTTATTCAATAATGTGCTCTTGCCAACCCGCGGGCAGTCGTCGTAAGCCTTCTGACATGTTTGGAACAATAAAAAACCCAAGTGGAGAAACCCTTGATTATGCCTTTCATGAAGGGGCTCCTAATGCCCGCGATGCTTTTATTATAGGTCATGGAGTGACCGGCAACAAGGATAGGCCTTTTGTCGTAGCATTGGCAGAAGCCGTATCGGCGGAAGGAGTGCCCGTATTGCGGTTCTCCTTTGCAGGTAATGGTTCTTCGGAAGGAAGTTTTCGGGAATGTACGATTTCCAAGGAAGTCGACGACCTAAAAGCCGTCCTTTCAGCTACTGAGTCGGCAGGTCTTCGAGCAACCTATGCCGGACACAGCATGGGCGGGGCCGTTGGTGTGCTTGCCGCTGCGAGTGACAGTCGAATACGCCATCTCATTTCTCTTGCTGGAATGGTGAACACGGAAGCATTCTACGATCGCGAATTCGGAGAAGAAACACCCGAATCCGGGTGCATGTGGGAAGATTCTTCATGCCCACTGTCAAAAGTTTTCCTCTACGACATGAAGGCAATTGGAACTACTGCTCCGAAAGCTTCCGAGGTTACAGTACCTTGGCTTTTCGTCCATGGAACCGAAGATGATGTTGTGCCCATTGAAGATTCCCGAGAAATCTTTGCCCTTGCCAATGAACCGAAAAAACTGGTCGAGATTCCCGGAACGGATCATGTGTTCTCCGAGGATGGCTTGGAGCCAATGACCGAGGCCGTCATCTCTTGGCTCGGCGATATCCTAAGACATTGATTTTTTGTGTTCGGACAATCTGGTCAGGCATTTTCGCCGCCACTCGACCTAGAACCTTTCGGTCATAAAAGTTCCTAACTCTTGCTGCCCTAGCAAGCAAAGCAACGGTTCAACTTGACCGTTTCGTTTCTTTGGCCTGAAAGACGATTTCGAGGGGCTTGGCGGGGTTTGGGCTTGGCGGGTTAGGCACAAGGATGAAAGTGTCGGTAATTACAGGATTGAGTTCTTGTCCGGAGATGAGCTCTACTTTCGTGAGGCTTTGGTCGAAAAATGCAATAAAAGGCCTGTAGCCCCGTTGAACTCCGTTCTCGTTGACGGGCGAGTAGCTGGCGGGGCCCATTGTCGGTGTGATAGAGAAACGATACTCATCGCCTTTTCGAGTGATGGCTTGTTTCCAGTTCCGTTTCCCGTCGGCCATTTTGGCCTGCCATGCCGGGTCCCCGTAAAAGGCTACGATGTCACGGTCAAAGAGAAGCCCGCGAGCATCGTTTGAGCTCAAGCGAAGTTTTCGCGCATGGGCGGACGGCTTTCGAGAGTGAACGGTTACTTTGGCGTTAGACTGCGCATTGGTTTTCGGGAAACAAGTTTCAAGGCGGTGAATGAGGGCATGGTGATTGGCGAAGAAGGCCTCGGTGAAAGTGTAGCGCCCCGGTTGCTCAATAAAGTAATCGAGGCAACCCCAACCCATGTAGCCGTACCAAGTGACTTCGACGTATCCCATCATTTGTCGAACCCCTGCGCTTTCGAGAAAGGCGGCGGCCATGGAGTCGGGACCGTCTAGATGGCCCATGAGGCAGTTGCCGATTGGCATGTAAACCTTCGGGTTGGGAGAGTTCACGGCGTGTTGCTTACCTGAAAGGTCGGAACCAAAAAGGGTGCCGTTTTTGCAACGAAAGACACCGTTGCGATATCGAAAGCCTAACTGCAGGTCTCTTTCGGTGGCATGACCCGAGGTGACGAACAAGTCGGGTTTCCCTTCGTTCAATTCCCTTACGAAGCGAGAAGTGGTATCTTGCGGCAGCTTGATGACCTTTGCATTACCGCCCTGTTGCTTGGTTACGCCGTGTCCTTTTCGCAGTTCGCAAAACCACTTCCCTTGTTCGCAGCGGTCGAGGGCGATTTCGGTACAGGCCAAGGAGTTGCGGATGACTAGCGAATCGGAGGTATTTGCAACGGTGAGTGCATTTTCGGCATCGCGGCCAGTAAGGATGCCCCAGAACAAGTCTGTGTAGGGATCGGTATCCAATCGTCTGGTCATGCGGTGAATAGCTTTTACGAATTCCTTGGAGGTTTCCTCGGGACGGGCGACGAAGCACGCGTACCGAGGAAACGATTCGCGAAGTGCGGGGAGCGATTCCTCAACCGACATTTTATAGTATATCACTTCCGCGGAGTGTTTTTCTTTCATTGCGGAAACGACCTTCGCCCATTCCTTGTGCTTTGCGGTTTTCTGAGATACCACTACGCAGTAGTTTGCAGCGAAAGATACATGAGCCCCTAAGATTAGGGCAATCCAAGCAACTCTTTTCATTGTTTGAGCATTGGCCCTCTTAGGGCTCGGCTTGTCGGGTCAGACGAATTTTGTTACACCAGGTATCGGCACTCTTGGAGCAGGCAGTGGCTCCTTCCAGTCGAGATGGGGAGGGGTAAGGTCGGTCTTCGAGGTTAAGGCATCTTCGTAGTTGATCTGCTGTGCCGTATATGCTGCCATGCGACCTAGGATGGCGACCATGTTGCGTGGAGGGGCTATTTCCCCTTCGTTGAATGGCGTGCCTTCCCGAATG
>JACNJI010000158.1 GCA_014382645.1 Verrucomicrobiota bacterium
GTTGTCGAGGACTGTGCCATCACCTTCTTTGACTGCATCGAGCTTTCTTGCAAGGTTGGCGATGCATTGAACATGGAACTTCCGGATCTCGATGGTCAGTTCGTCAGAGGTCTTGCCATTCTCACCACCACCATGACCAATGGCGTTGGTGCGGAGGGAATGTCCAAGCTCTTTCCAACATATATATTTATTACCAGCACAGGCTGCAATTGTAACGACATTAGTCAGACCTGAGAGTAGGGAACTGGCAGCCATTTCGCATTGGGCTTCCAGGCGATCCGTTTCGAGCTTGCTTTTAAACTTATCCGTATTGGGCATGTTTGCCTTTAACTGCTCTTTCATCCCTTCGACCCCATCGTGTCGAATCAGCATAGATTCATACGATTCGAGGTAGCGGTCGAGGTGTTCACGTTCGGGTCCAGCCAGTCGGGATTGTACTTGTTTGATGTCGGTGGACATGTAGTCCATCAGGTTCTTGCGGAGGAAAGGGATCTTGGCAGCTTCGCCACCTGCAGCACTTCCGAACAGTGACTGTAACGCCAACTCTGGCTGGCAATGAAAGGGTAGAGGCTTCCCTTTTGAAACTGCAGTTATGGAGTAGTCGACGATTTGATCAGGGTTGGGGGTAAGTGCCAAGCCGAGATGGGGAACTACACTGCTGAGGTTTTTGGCTAATGCTGCATCAATGGTTGGGGCGACTGGCCCGAGAGGTCCACTGAAGCAACCCAATGCTCCGTATTCCGGAGAATGACCACGTCCAGATGCGATTTTATTGGAAAGCCCCTGGATGATGGTCATCCGGTCCTTGAAAGGCTCCAGTGCGGAGATGGGGTCTGGGAGTTTGAAATTGGCGAGCGGTTGGTCGATCAGTTTGTCATTCCCTTTCTTGGGACGTTCGAGCCCACTTGGTTGGATGTGAGCCGGATTCATCCCATTCCCTTCGACGATAAAGATGATTCTCTGAGGTGCCGGTTTCCCTGCTGATTCTGCAGCTATTCGTTGGAGGGCAGGTTGGAGCATGATGCTACCTGTGCCTAAAGTGATTCCGTTGAGGAAGGTTCTGCGGTTTAGAATGTTCATCGTTTTGTGAGATGAGGGTTAATGGTTCTACAAAGAAAAGACTCGGAAGTCAAAAGGGAGACAAGGAGTTCCTGAAAGCTGCCCTGGCTTTCTACATAAACTTTGTCGGCGGTTTGCAAAGTTGCGGCATCTCCAGGAGTTTCATTTCGGCCCATATAATATCGGAAAACATATCGAATGAAGACTTGGCGAACGCGTTCTGAATCTGCCAGCTTTCGAATCATTTCCTGAGCGTTCTCCACTGGCCCATCGATTTCAGGAATGCCGCTGCCTCGGATGTGCCCTGTTGTGACAAGTGGCAGTGCATGGTACTCTTGAAGTTTCTCGGGGCGTTTTTCACCTTTCGCGTATTTGCGATAGCTGTTTTCCTTGTTGATGGCCGCGGCTTCCATATCGAAGGACATCTCCTTTATTCTTGGTCTACCAAAGTGATCAAACGCTTCGAAAGGAAATCCCAGATCGTCGATCTTCTGATGACAGGTCCAGCATTTTGCGTCTTTGGTGATTTCCATTCGTTCTCGAAGGGTATGTTTCGGATCATCAGGCAGGACGATGACCACGCCTACTGGAACCGGAGGCACTGCATGACCCAACAGGTGCTCCCGGATCCAAAGCCCCCGACGTACCGGGTCATTGAAGAAGTTTGAGGACCAGGCCACTAGCCAGCTCGGTTGCATGAGAATGCCAATACGATCATCTGGGAGTTCCGCTGGTTGTTCCTCGGGCCATTCTTCGAGACCGTAGGCAGCCCGGATGAAGTTCTTGCGACCATCACGGGGACGGATCTTCATGCTTGGTTTATCGAGTTCAACACGATCCCACTTGGAACTGATGAACTTTGACATTTGTTTATTTACTGACGAGTCCTGCAGGTTCCATCTCGCCAGCTCTCCATCTCTTTTGAGCCAAACTTTGTTTACGTACGACTTGGGAGTTGTGAGGAGTTCCTTCAATACGTTCTGATCCTTCTCAAGGATGTCCAATACCAAACGGTCCGTATCCAGCACAAGTTGCTGAGGTTTGTGGACATAGTCCCTTTGCTCATCCTTACAGACATCCGGTGCCCGGTTGTATCCAAAGTATTCATGGAAAAAGCCAAGGATTCGTGGCTTGTAGATCTCAGGGTCGTTGAGAATTCTACGTACATGTTTTTCAACATCTTCCCGAGTCTTCAGTTCTCCCTTTGTCGCTGCTTCAAAGAGACCCGGCTCACGGTCTCCTGAAAAGGCGAGACTGATCGCAAAGGCGAGTTCCTTGGGCGAGAGCATCCGGACGCCTGTACGAATCTCCGAACCATTCCCCAACTCGAAGCGATGGAGAGCCTCAGCGGAAAGTAACGGTGCCATCAACATCGTCTTGGCTGCGGAGATATGATCACCAGGCGGTTTGGCACTCTTTTCGTAAAGTTCCAGCAGGGAATGTAGCTCTTCTTGAGAGGGTTCCCGAACTAGTGCTCGGCGGAAGAGTAAGAGGGCAGCAGTTTTCAATTCCTCTCGTTTGGGTTTCACTTCCGGGTGCAAAAGTGGGGCAAATTCTTCAGGAGCCAGCGGACCTCCACGCCTTGCCATGCTTACTCGAACTGGACCACCATTCTTGGGTGTGTGCAGCTTGTGGCTGGTCATGATGTTCACCACTCTTTCTGCATTGCGAATCAGGACGTCTGTCGTGCCTTCATCCACCCAGTACAGTGCCGAGTAATCTTTGATGCCCGGATCCGTTCGTAATGCGAATGGGTGAGGGATGTTCGGAATCTGTCTTTCATCCATCTTCAACGATCGTAATAATCCGGATGAATACCCTGATGGAGACAGTCGCCAAGTTCTTGGAGGTGGTGGAATGACGGGGCCAGGATCTACCCCAAAGAGCAGGGTGTGAGGAATATGATTACCTTCATGAGGGCGAACAGGTGTAGGATCCTGATTTGTGGATGTAGGGACTTGGGTTCCGAGGGTTTTCTCAATCCATTTGGCTACGCGATCCAAGTCTTCTAATGTGGGTTGAGGTTCATCTTCCGGAGGCATGTCGCCCGTGCGAACCATCTCCAGGACTTTAGCAAAACGTGTACGGTCATTGCTGATTTCAACCAAGTCGTGAATGAGAAACTTGCCTTTCTTCTTTTCCGGATTGTGGCAACGGACGCAGTGTTGTTTGGAGAATGCACGGAAAAACTCCTGGCCCTTATCTCGGGCAGGCTCCGATGCAACCAGCCACGATGTGCTGGCAATCCATACTCCAAAGATGCAAATTCGGATCATAGTAGCTCCGGGATTGGCTTTCCGAAGGGCAGGAGATGCTGAGGGCGGCCGGAATAGTCGGCAATACTGGCGTTCTGATCAATGCCCAGATGTTTGTAGACGGTTGCCCACAGATCGTTGGGCGTAAGAGGACGGTCGTGCGGGTGTTCGCCCTTGGCGTTGGTGGAGCCGACCACTTGACCGTGCTCCATGCCGCCTCCGCAAACCAGCACGGACATCGCCTGCGGCCAGTGTTCGCGTCCGTGGCGCAGTCCCTTGCTGCCCGTATCGGCTCGGCTGATTTTCGGTGAGCGACCGAACTCACCGGTTACCACCAGCAAAACTTTTTCAGTCAACCTGCGGTCGTGCAGATCCTCGATCAAGGCCGTGATGGCACGGTCGTAAATGGGGAAACGGTGACGGGCATCGACCCAGAGGTCGCAATTGACCGCATGAGAATCCCAATTGTAAAAACCGAGTTTTGGTGACTTTACACCAGAGATAAAGGGATTCTCCATGGCCACGGTGACAAAACTAGAGCCCGCCTCGACCAATCGCCGTGCCATGAGCGCCCGCTGCCCCCAGGCATGCATGCCATAGCGCTCACGGAGTTTTTGCGGTTCCTTCGATAAGTCGAATGCATCATGCATGCGTGGGCTGGTCAGCAAGTCGAAGGCCTTCTGTCCGAACTCATCCATTGCCTCGACCGCGCCACTGGCGTCCACCTCTCTCCGCAGCGAGTCGAAACCACCGAGAAGTTGCCTTCGATCGTCCAGGCGCTCTTCCAGTCCTTTTTCGAGGAACATATTTCGTACAGCGAAATTCGGGGAACTGGGATCTTCTCCCACCGGAAAGTAGTTGTACTTCATTCCCAAGTACGCTGCGCCCTGGGCGTATGTGTGCACCTTGGACCGCCCCCCGTTAGCCATCGTGATGCAGTTGGGCAACCCGATGTCGATGTCCTCACGCATCTTGTTGACGATCGAGATCACCGACGGAGCGTCGTTCTTGGTACCCGTTGGCGTATCGGGAATGCGACCCGTCATGAACCGCTTGCTTCCGCCACCGTGATCATTGAAGGTGTGGGCGATACTGCGAATCAAGGTGTACTTGTCGGCGCACTTGGCGTGCATGGGGAGCAGTTCGCAAACGTCGACACCGGGTACGTTGGTGCGAATGGGACTGAAGAGGCCCCGATAATCCGAAGGGGCATCCGGCTTCATATCGTAGGTTTCCATGTGGGGAGGCCCCCCTGCGAGCCAGACGAAAATAACAGAGGTGTCGGGTGCGACTTTCGCCTTCCCTGCTTCGGCACGAAGCCGCAAAAAGTCGCTGAGCGCTAACCCGCCTACGCCAAGCGTTCCCGCCGTCAGGAAGGAACGACGGGACAACGACTCATGGGATGTTGTTCTATTCATTACATCGCTTCTTTGATGAATTAAACTTTTACTCTCAAATAATTTATTATGAGTGAGATTTCATAGCAAAGGAAATCCTGCAGTTTCATCATGTTTTTCCCTGAACAGGCGTTAGTATTACATATGCGGAATGCTATATAACAATCCAATTTGAGAGGCGGATTGACCGAAGGCACTTAGAGGAAAAGATATGACTAAACCAAGTGCACCGAACAGATTTAGGGGGTTCCAGAGCATTCGTACTAAATGCAAGATCTTTGCCTCACTTCGGCTTGTTCTTGTAGTCTTCCCTCCAAGCTTCCCACATCTTCGCGAGCTCATTACTCTCCTGTTTTCAATAGCAGTGGTTGAGGATCGTGGTCAATTTCACCTCGCTTGCGTTGACCGGAGCCGCGACGACCCTTGTCTCCAAGGTCTTTGCGCGCTTCCTCCGCAATCTTGGACAATCTGGCGACTACGTCAGGATGCTTGCCGGCCAAGTTATTAGCGCAAGCGACGTCATTCACGAGATGGAAGAGCAGGTTCTGTGGTTTGCGTTGCGCGTTGAAATGAGGGTGAGCCCGGACCGGGGTGACGGGGAGGAACAGTTTCCATGGCCCGGAGCGGACGGCTTGCAACTGTTCCTGATGATAATAATAAAAACCTTCGTAAGGAGTTTTGGTCGAATCGTTCTTAAACATCAGCGACGATACGTCATGCCCGTCGGGCTTTTGGGTTTCCGATTGGTTCGCACCGGCAAGTTTTGCGAAGGTGGGTAGCAGATCCATGGTTGTTGCCAATTCGTGGCAGACCGTACCGGCCGGGACTTTGCCCGGTTGCCAGACAAGGGAGGGAACCCTGAAGGCCCCTTCGCTTGTCGTGTAGCCCCGACCGTGGAGCGGGCGGTTGGAACCCCGGCGGAAATCATTGGGTCCACGATTGATCGGAGCTCCGTTGTCCGAGGTCCAAATGACGAGCGTGTCCTCGGCGATTCCCAGTTCCCGAAGTTGATCGAGCATCACGCCCATCGACCAGTCCAATTCTTCGACTGCGTCTCCCCAGGGTCCGTTCCGACTCTTCCCCTTGAACTCGGGACTTGAAAATGGTGTCGAGGTGCTGCCTGGCATGGCTTGCGGGAAGTACAGAAAGAATGGCTCATCCTTGTGTTTGGCGATCCATTCCATCGCCCGTTCGGTATAGCGCTTGGTCAGGCCATTGCGGTCGCAGGGCGCCTCGATCACGTCTTCGTTCTCCATCAACGGAAGGGGAGGCCACTTCGAGCCATCCTTCTTCCAGAATCGCTCGGTCATGTCATCCGAGTAAGGTACGCCGAAGAACCAGTCGAAGCCCTGCCGGGTCGGTAGAAACTCGGGCTGATCACCGAGATGCCATTTGCCGACGATCGCCGTGGCGTAACCCTGCTGCTTGAGGACCTCGGCAATCGTGGTTTCATCTGGGGCAAGCCCGTACCTCGAGACCGGACGCAACACCCACCCGTCCCGTTCGTTGAAGTGCATTCCGACCCGCTGGGAATAACAGCCTGTCATGAGGCTGGCTCTGGACGGCGTGCAAACGCCGGCAGTGACGCAAAAGTGAATGAACTTCCTCCCCTCCTTGGCCATCCTGTTCAGGTTCGGCGTGCGGTGAAGGGTTGACCCAAAGGGTTCAATGTCTCCGTAACCGAGATTGTCGCAGAAGACTACGATGAAATTCGGTTTGCGGTGAGCGGCACTTGCCGTGGCTTGGCTGGTGACGAGGCCAACGAGCAAGGTCGTGGAAAGGGTGGCGGGCAGGAAGTTCCTGACTCGGGAAGGGGAGCTCATCTGTCTTTGCCTCAGTTCGGCTTCTTCTTGTAGTCCTCTCTCCAGGCTTCCCACATCTTGGCAAGTTCGGTGGTTTTCTCCGGTCTTTCCTTGGCTAGGTTGTTCGTCTCGGTGGGGTCGGCCTTGAGGTCGTAGAGTTCCCACGCCTTCCCTGCCCGGACCACTTTCAAGTCGCCTTGGCGGACCGCGTTAGCCCGGCTGAAGTGCCAGTAGATTTCCTTGTGAGGTTCGCGCTCTTCGCCCTTGAATACGGGGAGGAGAGACTTGCCGAGCGGGGATTTGGTCTTATTGCCCAGGATCTTCTTGGGGTACTTCGCCCCGGTTATGTCCCGAAAGGTGGCGGAGACGTCGATGATGTGGCCGACCTGATTGGTCATGCCCGGCTTGATCACGCCCGGCCAGTGGGCGATAAAGGGTGTTCGGATGCCACCTTCGTAGTCGGTCGACTTGAACTTGCGGTAGGGCGTATTGCTGGCATTCGCCCAGCCGACCGATACCGTACGGTAGCTCTCCACTGGTCCCGGCGGAACGTTCGGCGTGGTATTGGGTTGCTCGGGGCAGGCACCGTTGTCGGTCAGGAACATGATGAGGGTGTTGTCCCACTCGCCCAGTTCCTTGACCTTGGCAAAGAGACGTCCGAGGTTCTGGTCGACCCGGTCGATCATGGCGGCATAGACCGCCATCTTGAGATCCTCGGCATCCTTTTGCTCATCGGAAAGATCGTCCCATGCCTTGGATGCCCGGGGAGTGAGCTTATGGTTCGGCCCGATGATGCCCATCTCGTTCATCCTCTTGAAGCGTTGCTTACGGATCTCGTCCCAGCCGATCTTGTACTTGCCGCGGTACTTGGCGATGTCCTTGGGCCAGGCATGGAGAGGGTAGTGGGGAGCGGTGTAGGGAAGATAGAGGACGAAGGGCTTGTCCTCGTTCTTGTACTCGTCGAGACGGTCGATGGCGTAACTGGTGAAGGCATCGGTGTGGTAGAACTTCTTGTCCGGGCTGGTATAGCCCATGATCACCTTGTCCTCGATGGCCCAACGGCGGACGCGGGTCTTGCCTTTTCTGCCTGGAGGTCCCTCGCCGGGGCGGGCCTTGAGCCCTGGGTTGAAGAAATTACTGCACCCGTCGGCCAGTCCGTAGTAGCGGTCGAACCCACGGGTCGTGGGCAAGGGCTTCTGGTGCCACTTCCCGGAAATGAGAGTGCGGTACCCAATGGGCCGGAGGACTTCCCCGAAGGTGGCTCCGTGCTCCATGTTGTTGTCCCCAATGGAATAGGCGTAATTGCCGGTGAGGAGCTCGGCCCGGGTGGTGTGGCACTTGGCGGTGTTGTAGAATTGGGTGAAGCGCAGACCGTCCCTGGCGAGCTTGTCGAGGTTGGGGGTCTTGACTTCCCCGCCATAGCAGCCGATGTCGGAGTAGCCCATGTCATCCACCATGATGAGGATGAAGTTGGGCCGGGTACGGTCGGGAGCGGCGTGAGTGAGGAGTGAGCCGAGCATGAGTCCGGCGAAGAGTGAGAGAAGAAAAGTGAGCTTCATTTTTCGATTGGTTGAATGGGTTTCTCTTCCTGTAACGTCCGGGAGAACAAACGGGTCTCTATTGCTTTCCCTTTTTCTTGGGCTTCTTCTTGGGCTTTTCCAGTTTGGCTCGCACTTGCTTGCTGACGCCCGAGAGGCGGGTCTTGGCTAGCCGGGCGAGGGTGCCCTCGAACTGTTCCTTGATGGAGCGCTCGTCCTTCGACAGGGCGGAATCCTCCAGTTGCTTCCCATCGAAGTGGCCCTTGTAACGAGTAAGGTTGGCCTCGCTTCCGTCTGTCTTTGCGACGAGAGAGTACTTTTTGTCGCGAACCATGACTCGCCCCCGGTACCAGATGTAAATCATGTCCTTCTTGCGGGTTTCCGCTTTGTTTTGAAGCACGGGGACGATGCTTGCGCCGTCGGCGGGATGGTTCTTCGGCAGTTTGGCGCCGGTGACTTCGCAGAGCGTTGGGAACATGTCGGTGAACTCGACGAGAT
>JACNJI010000326.1 GCA_014382645.1 Verrucomicrobiota bacterium
GCAAGTCCTGTTCGGCGGGATGGGAGAGGTGGGGGTTTGGGGCGGGCCAGAGGGGTGGGGGGTTGAGAGGGGTGAGGTCGAGTCGGCGGTTTTCGATGCGCAGGGTCGGGTAACCTTCGGGGTGGCGATGGTAAAGGTCGCCGTGCTTGGCGAGGATGGGTTCTTGGATCGGTTCGGGCCATGCGGAAAGACCTTTGAAGTAGTGATGGCCGTTGCGCTCGACGTGCTCGATGCCGAGGGTGGCCATGATTGCGAGATCTTGGAGGAGTGCGATAGGACCGACGTTGGCAAGGTCTTCGCCCGAGAGGTGGACGGGGCGTTCCCGTGAAGCTCCCGCTTGGGCGAGAGTAGCGGCGTTGGCGATGCCCTTGACGATCCCTTTGCAGTTCTTGTGACTGGAGCCATCGTAGCCTAGGGTGAGAGCAACGGGAAGGGAGTCGAGAGTTGCGTCGGCTTCGTCGATTATGAAGGAGGGGCGTTCGGGCCAGTTGGCGAAGTCGTCGGCGACTTCGGGAGCGAAGGTCTCGTCGCGGTGGGCGGGTTGCTCGACGAGAAGCAGGCCGGCGGCGAGGAATGTACGAACCTTTTCATCCTCACGCCAAACTTCCCAGTGTTCTCGAAAGGCGGCGATGCTTGCGTATTGCTCGTTTCCGTCGAGGGTGAAAAGGGCTTGCGGACCGAGAAGCCCGGCGATGGCACGGAGGCGGGGAAGATCGATGCCGAGGTCGCCGCAGACTTTTATTTTAAAATAATTTAATTTATAAGAGCGTATGCAGGACTCGAGGTCGAGGGGCAGAGTGTCGTCTGCACGGGTTTCGTCGGTGACGTCGTCGGTCGTCAGGGGATCGCCGAGACCGATGGTATGGCGAGCGATGATTGTAGCCCGTGGTTTTTCGGGAAGAGCTTCGGCGAGAGAAAGATCGTTTAGCTCCGGGCGAACGTCGCCAAGACGGATGCCAATCAGGTTTTCGCGGATGACTTCGTGGATAGGGTGCCCGAGGTGGCGGCAGAGGGCATCGAGCAAGGCACGTTCCACGAGGCTTACGCCGAGGTTGGCGAGAAGAGGCGGATGCCCTTCGGCGGAGGCCCAAGCGGCTTGTTCGTCGTAGAGGTTTCGCCAAAGGTTAAAGAAGGTGGCGGAAGGGGAGGCGAGGGCGACGTTTACAGCGTTCTCGATGACGGCGAGCATGGCGGGGAGGTCTTGCTCGAAGGTGGTGTCGGGTGCTTTCGTGAACCACTTCGGCGGCAGACCTTCGGAGGTGATGCCGTCCGCGAGGGTTCCGTTTACTTCGACCTTGGCTTGCAGGACGAGGTGGGGCAGGGCGGTGAGGCTGGCGATGCCGTACTTGAAGGGGAAGCGCGTCCGCATGGGGAGGACGCGGAAATCGACCTGCTTCAGGTCGAGCGTGGGAAGGGTGGCCGTCACTTCCCGAGGTAAAGATCGCGTCCTGCGGCGAGGGCGGCGATCTTGCGGTCGGCCACGGAACGCTTGAGCATCCAAAAACCACAGTCGGGGTGAATCCAGCGGATTCGTCCCTCCCCGAGCTTGAACTCCGCTTGTTCGAGGGCTTTGGCGACTTCGTCTGCCGTCTCGACTTGGTTTGCCTTTACGTCGACCACCCCGATGCCGAGTGCGATGCGGTCGTCTACTTTGGCGAGAGATTCTAGATCTTCGCTCGGACGGTGGGCAAGTTCCAGGACGACATGGTCGGTTCGAAGGGCATTTAGGAAAGCAAGCAAGGCTTCCCAAGTTCCTCCCTGGATGGTTTGACCGCCATAGTTGCCGAAGCAGAGGTGGACGGCTTTTTCTCCTTCGAAGGCATCGAGAATACGATTGATGGCCTCGGCGGCAAGTGGACCATGGGCGGGGTTCCCGGGAACGTTTGCCTCGTCCACCTGCAGGCAGGCACAAGATAGGGAGGAGGCTTGCTTGGCAAGTACGTCGGCGAGGCCGAGGGTGAGTTTCTCGAAGTCACCGTAATGAAGGTCCAAAAGGGTACGGGCCAGCATGTAGGGAGAAGTTACGGTGAACTTGAAGGCGCCGCCCGCTACGCTTGCAGCTCGCGAGCAATCTTCCGGAAGGTTCAGTACGCCCTCGTCTAACTCGCTACGCACGATGCCGGCCGGCTTGGCCCGAAACCCCATCTCTGCCTTGGCCCGAAAGGCTTCGTGGTCTGCACGACCGATTTGGGAGTCGATGCCCCCGAGCTTGCCCGTAAAGTATTCGATCATGCCGTTGGTGTCGGGATGATTGACGTCAAAGCGATACAATTCGCCGTCGGTCGGAAGATCGACGCCAGCGTCGCGCTGGGTGGCGAATATGACGCGGGTGGCATCTACTAATGATTGTTCGTTTGGGTAGGCGGCAAGCCAATCGGGAACGGGATAGGAACCAACGGTGGAAACTTGAATGCGTGGAGCGCTCATAATAATTAATGGTGAAGGATCACCCCTTGGCTTTGATTATCCTGCGGAACTCGTCAATGCGCTTTTGCGGTACTTTTTTCGTTACTCGGCTTACGAGACCGAACACGATTGCGTTGGCAGCGATGCCTATGGCGCTGACGTGAACGATCTTCGTGATACCGAAGCTCCATTCGGGTTTTATTGTTAGAAGGAGGACCAATCCGATGCCTGCGGTCAAACCGGCGATAGCTCCTTGACGGGTTCCCTTGTTCAGAAATAAGACGTCGATGGCGATAGGGAGTAACTGACTAGAGAAGGCGATGGCCAATAGCATGAGTTGGGATATGAGTTCTAGCGGATTAAACGCTCCCGCCTTTTGACTCCACTCCACCAACGCGACCGCAGCCATTGTCGCTAGCACAATTACGATTCGCCCGACCCATGTCCTTTCTCGCTCGTCGGCTTGCGGGCGGATGAAACGGTCATAGACGTCGCGGGTCAGGACGGCGCTTAAGGCGTGCAAATTGCTGTCGGCAGTGCTCATGGAGGCAGCCAGTACTGCAATCAAAATCATAGTTACCACAACTGCGCCGAAAGTAATGCCCAGCATCTCAGGCACCACCCGCTGAATCATGACGATGACAATTTGGTCCACCTCGCTTGATTTCGTTCCGACCGAAGGATGCGGAATGATTCCCTCTGCCGTGATTTCAGGCGGGAAAAGGACTTGCCCACCTAAGGCTACGAGCATGATGCCGAAGATAAAGCAGACTGGCAAGACGACTGAAAATACGAGTGCCGATTTGCGTAAAGTATTCGAATCCTTGGCTGCGTAGAAACGCATCCATTGCCCTGGCTGTATGATGGATCCGAGAGAGGCAAAAGCACAAATCGTGAAGAGCATCCCTGCATTCCACTTGTCTGAATATCCGGGAGCGGAAAGAGCCTTCGCGGGAAGTGCCGAAACCGCCTCGAAATAGCCGCCGAGACCACCGAAATATGCGATGGTGGCAAGACCTGCCACCAGCATGCCGAAAATTAGTAGGATGCCTTGGATTACATCCGTCCACGCCACCGAACGCATGCCTCCTACCAGCACATAGACCATGGTCAGGAAAGAAAGAGCCCACACGCCAGTCTCGTACATCGTGCAAGAGCTTCCGAAAAATTCCAGAGGTGGCGTTTCGGGAAAAAGACGTTGGGCGAGGTAACCGCCCGCCTTGATTTGCATGATGACGTAGGGCAACACGTAAAGTGCACTCGTGGCCGCCGCCAAAAGTCTTACCTCCGTTCCGCCGTAATAATCTCCGACTAGGTCGGCTGGTGTTACATAGCCCCTGGCCTTGCCTAGTTTTCGGATGCGGTCGCCAAGTAAATAAACGGCGGCTCCGGCTACTGGAAGGTTGAGGGCGAACAGAAAGAAGCTGACACCGTCCCGATACACCACCCCGGGAATGCCCAGCAACGCAGCGCTGGAGAAAAAGGTGGCCATGATCGTGAGCGAGGTGACGATTGCGCCCTGCCCGCGTCCGGCGAGGTAGTAGTCTTCCTCCGTCGCCTTTCCCTTACGGTAACCGAGGTAACACAACCAGACCAGTAGCAGCATGTATCCCCCAAGCATGAAATGGGGAAGATGCCCTCCTGCGATATCGGTGATTGCGAGAATGTGAAAATGACTCATTCGTCAAGATCGTTTCCGTTTGTCCAGAGCCTCCCGTAGGCCACCAACACCACCCCTGCTTGTACAAAAAACCAGAACGACGCCCAAGCGAAGAGCACGGGCATGCCGAGAAACGTAGTGGATGAGGGATTGTCGGTCGATGGGTTTACCAGATATAAACCCGGTCCCGGTCCCATAATAAGGGCGAAGAGAAAAATCGACGCGAGAATTTTACTTAGCCGAGTCTCCAGCATCGTACTCCTCAATAAGGTCCTCGAATGTGAGGCGTCACTCTTTCGTAATAGAAGGCTTTGAGCTTTTCATGAAGTTCGTCGGGGAGGGACGGCAGCTTTGAAGCGGAGGCGTTACCTTGAGCTTGCTCCGCGCGACTCGCTCCCGGGATGATCGTCGTGATGCCGTCGAAATCGAGTATCCATCGCAGGGCCATCGTCGCCATGCTCATGCCTTCAGGAACGAATTGCTTTAGCTCATTCGCCAGTTCCGTACCTTTGTCTAAGCCGAGTCCCGCGAATGTTTCGCCGACGTTGAAGAATTGACCGTCTGCGTTGAAACCTCGGTGGTCGTTCTCTGCGAAGGTGGAATTGGATGAAAGCTTGCCCGACAAAAGTCCGCTGGCCAGCGGCAACCTGACTATAATTGCAATATTCATCGCCTTCGCCTTTTCGAATAGTATTTCGGCCGGTTTACGGCGGAAAACGTTGAAGATGATTTGGAGAGAGGTCAGACCGTCTTGTCCCATGCAAATCAGGGCTTCCTCCATGCTCTCCACGCTCACGCCCCAGTGACGGATTAAGCCGGCTTCCTGTAGTTTTCGCATTTCGTCAAACACTTCTCCTTGTCTCAAAACTTCAGTCGGGAGACAATGTAGTTGCGTGAGATCAAGGCTTTCCACCCCAAGATGTTTGAGCGAGTCTTCCGTACAACCGCGTAGATTTTCAGGTGTTAAGTTATCAGGGAACATATGGTCGCGTCGACCCAGCTTGGTCGCGACGAATAGCTCATCCGGATTTTCCTTAAGGAACTTCCCAATCAGCTGCTCGCTCCTTCCACCTCCATACACGTCTGCGGTGTCGAGGAAGTTGACGCCACTTTCAACTGCTGCTCGCAAAATGTCCAAGGCTTCTGCTTCATCGAGATCGCCCCAGCAATCACCACCCAGCTGCCAACAACCGAGCCCCACCTCTGAGACATGAAAATTACTATTACCGAAAATTCGTTTGTTCATGAAATTAAATAAGAAGCGATGAAAGTGACTTCCTTGAGATCGTGCAAGTTCGGAAGGGCACCTTTGGTCTGGCCGAAATGCTGAGTTCCGGCATTGTCCGAGACCTTTTCCATGGCTGAGGAATAGTTAAATAGTGAACTCCTTCAACAATCATTACTCTTACGCTCGCTTGGCATGGGGTCTGCGCTGGGTCATCTCCTTGCAGTGTTTCGGTTACGCCGCCTCGCTTGTGGTTCCTTCTCATCTTAATAGCTGGTTGTTGCCTTTACAAGGGGACGCCTTTGCCGGAGCAGTGGACGCAACTCTTGCCCTAATACTTTGGCTGTCAGGTTGTGCGCTTCCTTTTCTAGGCCGTGCATCTTTGCCGACCTCCCAAGCTCAATGGTCATGTCCTGTCGCTAGATGCGATGCTGCATTGCTATGCTTTGTAGCCGGATGGGCTTTTGCCAATTCGGTTTTTTCATGGCAAATGAATATTGAAGATGAGTTTGCCGCAACGGATCCTTTTGGCCACGCCGTTCGCTTTGTCGCTCCCGTCGTGTTGCTTGCCTTCGGGACAGGGAGAGGTTCCTACCTCACACTTGAGTGGCTCTTGCGCATTGCGATTGCTTCCACCTTCATCGGGCATGGTCTAGCCGCGTATTGGTTGAAGCCCGGCTTTGTGGACTTGATCGTTGGCACAATGGATACTTTTTTGGGGGATGACTGGCGATTGGCAGGGCAACGAGAAAGCTTTACTCTCGTCATGCTGCCTTGGATCGGCCGACTTGACTTTCTATTAGCCGCATTGATTTTGATCCCTTTCAAACGCTTACGGACAGTGGCCTTGTGGATGGCGATTTGGGGCTTCGTTACAGCGGTTTCCCGTGTGACGGCTTTTGGCTGGGAACGCTGGCCCGACATTTTGATCCGTATGGCCAACGGTGGATTACCCTTGCTGCTTTGGCTTGAATGGAAAACCTCGTCTAACCGTCCGCCCTCCTTATGAAACCTATATTACAATATGTCGCCCTCCTTCTTTGGATTTTTCCTCTTAAAGGGAATCCGGACAAAGGCAATGCGCCTTGGCTAGAAGAAAAGTTCGTCATCGAGAAAACCAACGGCATCGCAAAGTTGGTAGGTTCTCGACCCGCCCAGTGGCGCGTTATCTGGGAAACCGACCCGTCCTCCCAAGCCACCATCTCTTGGAGTACAGAGAAAAAAGGCGAAAGTCACATCGTCCACTACGACCTGAAGTCCTGCGGAGGCAACCCGGAGACTTGTTCCTTTCGCAAAGTTTCCGACCGCGACGGTCGCTTTTCCGACTCCCGTGGCGAGCATTTTCATCACGCCCGTCTCACGGACCTAAAACCTTCCACGACTTACTGGTTCGTGATCGAGTCCGATAGTGAACACTCTCCCGAAATGCATTTTACTACTGCCCCTTCCGACGATCGTCCCTTTAGCGTACTCTTCGGTGGGGATTCCCGCTCCGGTCATTTCGCGAGAGCCCAGATCAATTTATTGATGGCTAGCCTATCTGAAGAAACTGAGGACCTCCTCGCATTCGCTCATGGCGGCGACTACGTTTCCAGTGGGAAAAACTGGGGACAATGGTCGCGCTGGCTTAGCCAGCATGAATTGACGGTTGCGGGATCGGGCAAAGTGTTGCCCATCATCCCTACCCGTGGAAATCATGACAGCGGACCGCTCTTCGATGAAATATTTGATAGTCCCGGCGGGAAGGAACGAGAAAACTACTTTTCGACTAGATTGTCTCCACAGGTAGCTCTTGTTACCCTTAATACCGAAACCAAAGCGGGAGGCGCCCAGCGGACATGGTTGGGGAAGACCCTTCAATCTTTGCGCCCCGAGGTTCGTTGGTTGTTGGCGGAGTATCATCGGCCCGCATGGCCAGCAGTCAAAAGGCCTGGTGCCGCTCAAGAATTCTGGGTGCCTTTGTTCGAGGAATTTGACGTCGATTTGGTTGTTGAATCCGACGGTCATGTAATCAAAAGAACTGTTCCCATCCGCAATGAAAAGAAGGACTCCACCGGTGTTGTATATGTTGGCGAGGGCGGTCTCGGCGTTCCACAACGCAAACCTGACGCCGGGCGTTGGTATTTGCGTTCACCTGGTATGGTTGGCAGAGGTCACCATGTAATGAAAATTCGTTTCACTCCTGAAAAAATGGACTATGAAGTTGTTCTTCTAGACGGATCGATAGCCGATCAGTTAATCTTTCGGCCTCGCAAAAAGTAGCGCTTGGACTAGGAAATGACTTGCCGTTAACGGCTTCTCATGATGTTTTCTCCCTTTTCCCAACAAAGTACCCATGTCTAGAATTTGTGCAATCACTGGCAAACGCCCTCGTAAAGGTGGTATTATCATCCGCAAGGGCATCAGTAAAAAGTCTGGCGGCATCGGCTTGCAATTAGTCGAGGTGAACAAACGCACCTTCCGACCTAATTTGCAGCGTGTGCGCGTAAAGCTGCCCAGCGGTCAAGTGAAACGCATGTGGGTTTCCGCCAAGGCAATCAAGGCCGGCAAAATTCAAAAAGCTTAGGCTTTGTGGTCTGACTCTGCTTAGAGCGTAGTCAGTAATAGCTTTCCGTGCTTGATGAGTCCTTTGGGATCACGAAAGCTTTCTCGGCGTAGAAGCAGTATGGGGTTATCATCTCGGTCAAAGAATTTCTTGACCGAGAGAAGTGGCTTCGTCCTTCCGTAATCGATAGCATTCAGTCCAAACCGGATGTAATCCTTGTTTCTGAGGGAAAAACGAAACTGTGTCGGTTTCCATGACGATAAACGCTGCCGGCGTCCATCCACTAAAAGCGAAAGGGGATTTCCCGTTAAGTTGACGGCAATGCCTATGCCCGGTTGACCGATGGGACGGAACACGGGGAGACAGTTGAATGTCTTTTCCGACGAAGTCTTTGGATAGAGAAGAAGCAGAACCTCCTTCCACCGCGGATCGAAAGAGACGCTGAATGCAGGTGGAGACTGAATCTTCTGATTGCTAAAAAAAGATAATGTGGCGTCCCCGACATAGGATATGTTCTTAGATGGCTTCCCCGGGAGTAAGCGAAGCTCCTTCGTTACGTTTCCGTCAAGGTAATGAAATGTTGAATGGAAGCGGACCTCTGTGGGTTCTCCGGCTTTAGCTAAATTCGTTACG
>JACNJI010000167.1 GCA_014382645.1 Verrucomicrobiota bacterium
TCGTTCGTCCTCAGGAATCCACAAGGCCTCTATGCCGAAAACGGGTTCCACGGTAGGAATTCCGTCGAGCTTGCCAGTCTCTCCTCCTCCCATGTTCATCGCCAGAACTCTTTCGGGCAATACTGAAGATCGGGCAATTTCCTTGCCTCGCAAGAGCAATCTATACTCGTTCGGTTCAAGCTCAATATTATCGCGGACTCCAATCGTTGGCAACAGCATGCCCATCTCCTTGGCAAAGTTGGTACGAGCCCCCGTAATCCGCTCCAAAAGGTCTCCTCCCTTTTTCTTGTCGGCCAACACTAGCAGTCCATACCCCATTTCGAGACCGAAAACCTCTTGTTCAATTGCCGATTCCATCGGAGACTTGGCCGGGCCTGATTCGGCATGTGGCGCAGCTTCTCCCCCAGGCAGACGGGCTTGTCCCGCCTGGGATGAGGCAGCAGCGTCCGAACCGGCAGAAAGCTCTTCAAACTCCGAACCGACCTCAAGAGCTTTTTTCTTTAAAGAATAAGCGACGACAAAGCAAATCGAAGCCAAGATAAAGAAGGGCCAGAAAGTGTCTGACAGAAAAAAGGCGAATGCCATAAGCATTACGCCCGAAATGCCTACCGCTCGGGGATGGATGGTAAGTTGGCGACCCACGAATTCCCCAAGGTTTGTCTCTTCCGACGAACGAGTTACAAGAATACCGGCGGCAATCGAAACAATTATTGCCGGAATCTGTGAAACCAAACCGTCTCCGATTGAAAGAATAGTGTAGGTTTGAAGAGCATCCGCAATGGGCATATCTCGCTGAAAAAACCCAATCAAGATACCCCCAATAATATTCACGACAGTAATGAAAATTCCAGCTATCGCATCTCCGCGAACAAACTTGCTGGCGCCATCCATCGAACCATAAAAGTCGGCATCTTTCTGAATCTTTTCACGCTGTCTCAAGGCATCGGACTCGGTAATGATTCCAGCATTCAGTTCGGCATCAATGGACATTTGCTTTCCAGGCATAGCGTCCAAGGTAAAGCGAGCTGTAACTTCAGCGATACGTCCCGAACCTTTAGTAATTACGACAAAATTTATGATGACGAGAATCAAAAAGATAACTGCGCCGACCACATAATTCCCTCCCACAACAAAGGTCCCGAATGATTGAATCACGGAACCCGCATCAGCCTCAAGAAGTATCAAACGCGTCGAGGCCACGTTAAGCCCTAACCGATAAAGAGTTACAGCCAGAAGAAGTGTCGGGAAAACGGAGAATTCGGGAGGATCCTTAACATAGATGACCGTAAGGAGAATGAGCAAGGATATGCCGATACTGCCAACCAGTAGAAGACTGAGTAGATCCTTGTGGACGGGAATAACGAGCAAAAACACCGCCCCAAACAAACCGAAAACGAATGCGAGATCGGCGTAGCCCCCCAAATCGCTAAATTTCTCGCGAAGACGTTGATCGAAAGCAGCCATAAAAAGTTAGGCAGATGAGCCAGCCATGAGCCGGCGTGCCTTCAAACGATGAAAATAATAGGAGTGCATCTTGTAAACATGTGCAAGAATACCCGCAACCAAGCTGTAAAATTCACGCGGAATGGGCTCTCCAGCCTTTCCGAGAGCATACAGTGCACGAGCCAGTGGTTTGTTTTCCACCACGGGTACTTCAAACTCCGCTGCAATTAATTTTATTCTTCTAGCCAAGAGGTTTTCTCCTTTCGCAACAACTACAGGAGCAAGATCCATGCCTCTTTGGTAACGAAGGGCTACAGCATAGTGCGTCGGATTGGTCACCACGACATCGGCAGTCCCCACCGCTTCGAGATTTTGACCGCTAAGCATCTCCATGGCTTTCTTTCGCTGAGCAGACTTCACTTCAGGTGAAACCTCTTTGCTTTTCCGTTCTTCTTTCACTTCCTGCTTTGTCATCATCATCTCCTCGTTATTCTCTTTTTTCTTAATGAGGAAGTTGATGATAGCGATAACCGCTACCGTTAAGATAAGCAAGGCAAGCATAGTCACGAACATTTTATGAATGAATTCAGGTATATACTGAATGGGTATCGGGGTATAAAAAATAGGATCGTCGATGAAGATAAGCATAGTCAGCCACACGACAGTCCCGATTGCCATAAATTTGAGTAAATCGATGGCGGCGGTCTTTAGGGCTTTTAGACCAAAAATCTTTTTCGCTCCACTTATTGGATTCATTCTGCTGAATTTGGGCTCCATTGCCTTTGGGGTAAGGCGAAAACCAGTCTGCAATCCTTCTGCCAAAAGAGCAGCAAAGAAACAAGCAAGCAACATCGGATAAACTATAAGCAAAAGCGATTGATAGGCACCAATCAAAGTACTCACTGCACCCTCTTGCGTAAGAAATATCTTATGGAGGTTTTCGAAGATGGCCCGTGTGAACACGGCAAGATCCAAGGCTTTTTGGGCACCGAGACTCAGAATGACCAAAAAACCCGCAAGAAGCGTGAATGTCATCCCGATCTCTGGAGCCTTGGCAAATTGTCCTTTAGACCTAGACTCGGACAATTTTTTCTCCGTTGGTGGTTCAGTCTTAGAACTTTTGTCGACGTCGGACATGAAACTACGATTTAATCAACACAAGATCAGGGTTGAATCAAGTCGAGCATCACGTGAGCGGATCTTCGACTGTGATCCAACACATAGGATGTAATGAGCAGAAGAGAGGAAATCAGCAATGTCAGACCACAAGTGATTCGAACGGAAAAACTCGTAATAAAGACATTCATTTTTGGGACAGCCTTGCCCAGCACGGCAAATGAAATGTTAATTAGAAAGTTCATTGCAATAAATGGAGCGGCCATAAGGGTACCTAAAACCCATACGGTTGCCGTTTCTCGAACGAAGCCAAAAGTTGGATTTGCTTTCTGAAAGAAGGAGCCAATCGGAAGCACCTCGAAACTAAGAGTAAAGGCCAGCAGGACATCGTAATGAATCCCAGCCGCAAAGAAAATAACCAGAGTGAAGTAATAGAGCAAAGTAGTGATGGTAGAATCACTCGAACCTAATAAAGGATTCACGCTGTTACTCGCCATTAACCCGATCTCATATGAGAGGAGATGCCCAGTCAGCTCAACGGCAAAGAAGACCATTCTCACGGACATAGCTAGCAAAAGTCCAATACACACTTCATTCATGGCCAAAAGAATAGCTCCGACGAAATGATGGGCCAGATCGACGTTCGCCGGAACCAAGGGATTCACCAAAATAGCCAAAAGCAAACCAAAACAAAGGCGAAGACGGACGGGAATCATCTTCCCTGCGAACAATGGGATGCCCATAAAAAACGCACCCGTTCGTAAAAAAACGAGTACCCATACGATAATATCCGAGGCCTCGATCGTCATTGAGCCATCATGGGCATGAGGTTAAACATTGATACGCAAAACTCCATCAATGTCCGTAAAATGAAATTGGCCGAAACAATAATCGCCAGTGACACACAAATCAGTTTGGGTACGAAGGTAAGGGTTTGCTCCTGAATACTCGTGATTGACTGAATAAGACTTACAGCCAATCCTACAACAGTTGCAGTACCCAAGATAGGCACGGCCAAAAGCAACCCCGTCTGCAAGAGGTTTCTCATAATATCGACGGCCATTTCCATCGTCATGACGTTGTTCTCCTTTTACGTCGGGTTATCTCAGCCCACGTTGAAACTATTAACGAGCGATTGAATCACCAGATACCAACCATCCACCAAGACAAACAAAAGCAATTTAAATGGCATGGAGATCACGACGGGGGGCATCATCATCATTCCCATGGACATCAGCGACGATGCCACAATGAAATCGACGATGATGAAGGGGATGAATATAAGAAAACCCATCTGAAAAGCGGTTCTAAGCTCACTAAGGACAAAAGATGGCACGACCACGCTAAGAGGAATTTCTTCTCGAGTCATAGCTCCTTGACGAGAAATCTCCAAAAAGAATTGAGCGTCCGACTGCCGAGTCTGAGTCATCATAAAGTCCTTCATGTGAGCAGTGGCGACCAAAAGTGCGTCGCCGGACTTCATTTCACCCGCCATGTAAGGTGTCGCGGCATCGTCATAGATTCGATCCCAGACAGGACCCATAATGAAAAAGGTGAGAAAGAGCGCCAAGCCAATAATAATCTGACTGGAAGGAGCGGCATTAACGCCAATTGCGTTACGAACAAAACCGAGAACGATTACAATCCGGGTAAAACAAGTCATCATCATGATGACGGATGGTCCGAGAGAAAGAATCGTCATGGCGACGACGAGTTGGATGGCGACGCCGAAATCCCCTTCGTCGTTTGAACCCGAAACATCTATCCTGAGACCGGGAGCACCCGTTCCGGTGGTCTGGCCAAAGCCATCTCCCGAACACAGTAAAAGAAACGCAACCGCTAATACCGGCAAACACAACTTGAGCCACCTACTCCTCCCAAGAAATCTCAATGGATTTCCTCTCCGGCGTGATCGCCACTTTCCACAGAACTACCAAGTACCTTCTCGAAGTCATTGTCAGCTGCATTAGCATCCTTCAATTGTGAAAGATGATTAATGGCATTCTGGCTCACGCCTAGTAAATGGCGTTCTTTTTCAAATTCAGCCACAACGAGAAACTGCCTATTACCCAAAGCACATGTATCGGCGAGATGGATTTTCCCTGCCGCATTGACTCTCACTCCAAGACGCTTTCGCTTGTAGAAATGGTTAAGCAATAGGGCACCCGACCCAAGAAAGGCCAAAAGAGCAATGGCCTTGGCCCCTCCCCACAATAAATCTTCAGCCCCTGTTGGTATTTTCGGTGTATCGGAAAGTGCCAAAAGATCCAAGGCCCATGCACTGGTTGCCAAAGGCAGCGACGCTGCAACAAAAGCAAGCATCGCAAAGGGCGCCACATTCACGGGGCGGAATCCACAATCTCCGTTATCTTCAAGCCGAAACGATCGTTCACGACCACGACTTCGCCGTAAGCGATCAATTTACCATTAACCAGAAGACTGACAGGATCCTTCGCATTCTGCTTCAATTGAATCTGAGCTCCAGGGCTTAATTCAACGACTTCTCTCATGGGGAGCTCTGCAGTTCCCAATTGTACAGTCGCCTTCACTTTAACGTCCATCACGACATCCATTTTCCTGCTATCCATGACTTTTTCCCAATAGGTTGTTTGCCTCAATGCAACTTACGTTCACTTTAAAAGCAACTTGTTCTCCCTCCAGTCCGATTTCTCCGACAAAACACGTTCGATCCTCAATTCTAATTTTAGTTTCGCTGATCAGCCGAGTAGGCATCTCCACAACATCGTCCACTCGCAGTGCCATGAGATCCCGAACGGATAACTCGAAAGCATCCCACTCGGCCGACAATGGGACAAGTATGTCATCGTAGACATCTTGCCAGCGAGCGGCGGGTTTGGCCAAACCTTGCTCCAAGTTTTTATCCGGGGCAAGCATTCGGTTCATCAGAGGTTCAAGAGTATAATATGGAATGGCGATCCTAATTGGTCCCGTCACATCACCGAATGAAGCTTCCATATTCAAAATTAACATCATTGCATCGGATGGAGACGTTTGGAGAAACCGACCGCTAGTCTCATTGCCGATGATGGATGGATGAAGGGTCAGGAGATCCTGCCACTGCTTACACCACTCTTCCAGAATAATGACGTTGAAATCTTCCACTAAGGCTTTTTCGATATCAGTGAGTCCACGCTCCTCGGGGGTGGTAGAACCACGCCCTCCCAGAACTCGATCTACTACTGTAAAGGCAAGGTGTGAGTTCACATCAAGCAGGCAAACCCCGTTTAATTCTTGAATTTTAAAGAGAGTTACGCATGAAGGCACTTTCACCGACTGAGTGAAATTACTGTACAAATCCTCCGATACGTCGTCGAGAGTGAGGTTGAACTCCGTGCGAAGGAACATCGATAGATGCCCTGCCAAGTAATAAACAAATTGTTCACTCTTGGTCTTGAGTTTGGTTAAATCAGATTCGGTAAGTACGATGGGATTGGTGAAATCGTATTTCTTCACCTTGACTTCGGCGTCATCGGCAAAACGCTCGCCGTCAAAACGAAAGATGGGTTGCCCTTCGCTAGTGCCCTCGATTTCGCTGATGTCGAAGCTTTCATCTTCGAGTGATGGATCGTTGGACATCGGTCTAAATAGTGTAAAATGCTTTGGTTAAAGCTAGAAGAGCAAGACCTAGTAATTTATTGAATCACAAATTGGGTAAAGTAAATCTGCCGAATCAGATCGCTCTCACCATCACGATATTTTCGCAGAACACTGGAAAAACCTTTTTTAAGATCAACTCGAACCCGCTCCTGAAATCCATCAAGTTGACAATCTTCGTAAGTGTAGTTTCCAAGTATAGTGAGAGACTTGTCCCTAATACGGTGTTCGTTTTGTTCGAGAATTTTCTCGAAGTCTCCCGCCACCCCTTCCATTTTAAGCTGAATGTCGATGTACCTAGCCTTCACCGGTCCGCCGAGATTAGTTATCAAATCCTTCAGTTCATAGAACTTCTCATCTCCCGATGGTTCGATATCCAATGGTTGCCCACCTTCAGTGATTATGGGTTTCTCAGTTTTTTCAGGCTTGAGTGAGTTTATAATGAAATAAGTACCTCCAACAGATAATAACACAGCAAGTATTACCCCAATTATCACGGGTAGCAAATTGCCTCCTCCTCCGCTTTCGGCAGGTGTGTCTTGACTGTCAGGGAGTTCGTCGATTTGTGCACACATAACGAGACCTTGGTTTGATATTCGGTTATCGTTTCAAGTTAATGGCTTCCGAAAGAATCATGTCGGATGTAGTGACAACTCGGGAACCCGCTTGAAAAGAGCGTTGATGGGTGATCATGGATGCAAACTCATTAGTGAGATCCACATTCGAAAGTTCAAGGGCATATTGTCGAATTTTGCCGTTCGATCCGATCGTGGGCAAAGGGTTATCCGACTTTCCTGCGATGTTCTGGCCTGCCAAACCGTTGGAAAAATAACCATTTCCGACTCGGCGTAGGTATTGCGGTGCTGAAAAGTTTACGAGCTTAACTTGACCAGCGGCACGCAGAGTGTCTTGGCCATCTTTATTCACGAGCAGGTTGACTTTTCCATCTTCCTCCACTCGGCGAGCAAGTAAAGTCTCGCCATCTTGTGCCCCAAGGAGCAATGCACCGTCTTGACCTTGAAGTTGATAGCGAAATCGGTCTCGGGTCACTACAACTCCAGCCATGTTTGTTTCATATGATCCGGCTCGAGTGTAAAATAGTTCCCCCGTAGCTGAATCGGTAACCTCGAAAAAGCCACCAGCATTAGGGAGTGCACCTCCTTCGATGGCCAAGTCAAGATCAAGTCCCGTAACATCTACAGTACCTTGATTGAAATTTGAGCTTATTGACCCGACGTGAACGCCGGTACCGAACTGCTGCAGTTGATTGCGAGGTTCACCACCACCATTAGACTCGGCATCTTGAATGTGAAGATAAAAATTGTCGGAATAATTCACTCGGGAAGCCTTGTAACCGAGAGAATTAACATTCGCAATATTGTTTCCCAGCGTTTGAAGCCCTTGAGTAATACTCTTTAAAGCAGTCACTCCATTGTACAAGGAAGCTATCATAATCTCATGTGGATTCGAGTGATGTGGAGGGATTTATTTAGATACAGATTCGTCGACCAGCTCAACCCTGACAATATTCGCAATGGGATACGCCTTGCCATCGACAGTCACCGTAATCTGCCCATCGGCGGAACGCTCCACCGCCTCAGCAACGGAAGATTTCCGCTCACCGCTATTAGTTTCAATCGTTACCTTACGACCAAGATAAGCTTGTGTGGCGACTTGATTTTGGGACTCGGCAAATTCAGTAAAACTTTGTGTAAACTTTTGCTGATTCTCCAGCGATGCCACATTCGCCATCTGCGAGATAAACTCTGTATCCTTCATCGGTTCGAGCGGATCTTGGTTGGCAATTTGGGTAGTGAGCAACTGTAGGAAATCCTCCATGCCCATTGTATTGCTACTGCTGCTTGATGAATTTGAGGAAAATGCGTCTGCCCGAGGGTTTGCGTCACTTATTGGTTTTGTTAATGCTGATTCAATCATTTGCAAAATCGTTAAATTATTAAAATTAGGTTGAAATTCAAATTAAGCCGCTTTGGAAACAAAATCTCCAAGCTCGTGATAACTGGATGCCACTAGGCAACCCTCGCAACTAAAGCCAAAGGAAGCCAAGGAATCTGCGATAGGTCCCGAGCCCGAGCGAAGGGATTTCCGTAATTCTTGATCCGATGTAATGAAAGCGACACAAACCTTCTTCCCGGTAAGCTCAATCTTTACGCCAAGTTTACTGCCTCCGGGCAAATCCAAAGCAAAACGGGCAACTCGTCGCCCATCCCGTGACAAGACTGCAACTCGCGCCGCAAGAACGGGCAACACAGGACGCAAATTCTCGGGT
>JACNJI010000200.1 GCA_014382645.1 Verrucomicrobiota bacterium
AACGACTAGAACGGATACGGAATTAGGAAATTGTTTAGAGGCTTGAGTGTCGGAAACAGGAATTGAAAATTCGTCGGGGTAGCCGTGGAGGCGAACACACTCCCGAGGAGTCATGTGCCGAATGCCTTCGCGGTTAACTTCACCCATTATGTTTGTAAGGGGAGTGAAGTCTTTCAGCCGATGATCGATCACTCGGTTGCGTCCACGACCCATGCCGTCGAGAACAATGGTATTGGCAACCTGATCGTTACGAATAATCTCGAAACCAAAGCCGTTTCCTGTTCCCTCGTGTCGAGCACGATGAGAGCGAAGAGGCTGAAGATACCTAGTGGAAAGATAGTAACGGGCGGAGACAGGATGCTTCTCCTTTACCTTGGAAAAGGGTGTTCAGACTTTGCTTGGAGATGTATAATTAAATCTATTTATATTTAAGTCACTGTGGAATTCGACTGGGAAAACATGTCCACGCTTTTGTGGTACGCCATGATCTTCGGCCTTAATGACTTGTGGAGTGGGAACGAAATATGCGAGTTCGTCCCTTAGTGCGCAGAGAATTGCAGCGAGGGTTTGTCCGCCCCGGTGACTCATGAGTCCCTTGAGGTTCTCAAGGAAAAAGACAGCGGGTCGCTTGGCCTTGAGGGTTCGGGCGATATCGAAGAAAAGGGTGCCTCGAGTATCCTCGATACCTCGGCGTTGACCAGCCAGTGTTGAAGGCTTGGCAGGGGAACCCGGCGCAAAGAATGTCGTGTTCGGGTACTTTGTCGGCTCTGATCTTGGTGATGTCTCCGGAGAGGACCTCTCCGAAGTTGGCCTCATAGGTCTTTTGAGCCCGGCGATCCCACTCGCCGGAAAAGACGCAACGCCCCCCCGAGCTGTTGCATCGCAAGGCGAAAACCGCCCATACCGGCGAAGAGATCGATAAATGAAAAGGTGTTTTTGTCTTTCCGGGATGGAGGAAAGGGGATCTCCCGCTTTAGCCTTTTGGGGCGTGCTCCTTGACCTTTCATCCGAGCTTGCGCACGGCATCGCGTATTACGGCCACGTTTACCGCGACGAAAGACCCGGCGTAGAGGACCGCTGCGACAAGGGTGACAAGTGATAGACCCGAGGGAACTGTCAGTTCATAGGATTGGGCTTGTCCCTGAAGAGCGATTTTGAGCAACCAGGTGAAGAGGAGGCTAGCGGCGAATACCACCCCGAACAGCTTGAGGAAGCGGTGAATGAAAGCGGTTGTTACGGTACGATGAGAAAAGCCAAGGTGCAGAAGATCTCTTACTGGCGTTGCTGCGCGCGTAACGACTAATCGGTAACTGGCCGAAAAGGTGGCTACTGAGAGGAGTGAAAGCAATAATCCGATGGCTCCGACTATGGAGAAAGCCCACTTTGACGCGTCGTTCAGCAAGTCGTGTTCGGGGAGTTCTCGATTTATCTCGTATCCCTGTTCACTAAGAAAGGAAAGGAGTGCCTCGGTGGGCGCCTCGTCCACTCGGACAATTAGACGCGAAGGCGAAGGCGCCTTTTCCTCTTCTTGGAGAAGTGCTGTGAGTGGACGGCGGGCCGCGGGGTCGTTCAGGGGGGAGAATTCGGCGGTGGCGGAAGCGTTTGCCTCCAGTATGGTCAGCAACTGTTCCCTGGTGCGTGGAGGGCCGTCCACTGCTCCCTCCAACCACAGGAACCAGTATCCCGTGACGTCCGGCTGGGCATAGTTTGCGTTTGCCCATTCGAGAAAGCTCGCGGGAACAAGTATGCTGTTGATGCGACGGCTGAAGGCGACGAATCGTCCGTTTTGCGAGGCGTCTCGTCTCTTGCCTAGAAAGATTTCGATGGGTATGCCGAGGGCGGCCTTGGACGAAAGGGCAGGGTACTCGACGCGCGTTGGGGCAAAACCGAAGTTCCACAGGTCGAGATAAAACTTCGGAATGATGAGCGGCACATGGGTGGAGCTTTCGTTCCAGTCCCATCCGTCTGGCTTGGCGTCGATGAATTCGTCCGGCACAGTCTCAAAGAATACATCTGCCTTGGCAGCCTCGCCCAATCCCACCTTTCCCGCAGGCCAAATGTGGATTTCGACGGGAAAGCGATTTCTCTTGAAGACGCCCACTCCCTGCACTTCGGGACGGGTGCCGATGGCGGTGATTTCCTCGGGCGAGAACCCTTCGTCGTTTTTTCCGAGATTGGCGAGGGCTCCGCCTTCCACTCGTTTATTGACCGTAAAGAAGTTCCGTGGCGGTTCGCGTTCTGCAATGACCGCGCTCGTATCGTGGAAAAACTGAACGGCGGCGAGCAATGTAACAGTGCCCATGAAACATCCTGTGACGGCAATGGCCAGTTCCCGGCGGGGACCGCGAACCCCAAGGGCCTTCGCCATAAGTTGTTCGATTCGGACGCTCACAGTTTCCACTTGTGGTCGATGGCGAAGTCCGAGACTTCGTCGAGGGAAGAAAGAACAAGGCCTGCATGTCTCCGCTTGAGCTCTTCCTCGATGAGGTTCCATGCTTTTCGAGTGTTTTCGTCGTCGAGGTGGCTGAATGGTTCGTCCAAGAGGAGGATTTCAAAGGAACGGGAAAGAGTCCGGATGAGTGACATCCGCTGACGTTGCCCCTGCGAAAGGATGCCGCAGGGTTTCTCCAGATATTCGGCTACACCGAGACGTTCGGCCATGGTTTCGGTGGACAGAGCGGCTTCGTCGCGGACGGGAAGAAGCTCCATGTTTTCGCGAGCGGTTAGGTTTGGAAAGAGGCGAAGGTCTTGGAAAAGAAGGGCCACTTGGCGTGAGCGAAGGTGGGTCCAATCCTCTTCCGTAAAGGCGGAGGAGTCCTTGTCGTCGATCAGCAGTCGTCCCTTGAAATCCTTGCGAATTCCATAGATGACATGAAGGAGTGTACTCTTTCCTCGACCCGAGACACCGGAGACAAGATGACGCTTGCCCGAGTCAAGGACTAGTGCCGATCCCCACACCCTGGACGCATTCAGCGCTTTTTCCGGAATGGGCTCGGGAAGTACTTGCTGCAGTTCGATTTTCATTCGTGGACGATCACTTTTCCAATCCAAACAGACGGGAGGCGTTGTCGCCGAGAATATTTTTTCGTTCCGATTCGGTAAGTCCAGCATCTTGAATTTCGGCAAGAAAGGTAGAGAAGTCAGGTTTCTCCTGCTTGCCGGGGTAGAGGCGTAAAGGATAGTCTGACCCGTACAGCACCTTTTCCGAGCCGACAACATCTACCACGGAACGAAAAACCTTGGAATCGTAGAGCAAGGGACTGGCTGCAACATCGTACCAAACGTTGGCGAAGCTTTTTCGGACATGCTCGTTGAGCTCGTAGAAAGGCAGCAACCCTCCCCAGTGGGCGAGGATTATTTTTAGCTCGGGATAGGTCTCAGCCAACCATTGAAAACCCTCGAAAGGGGAGGGCATCCTGCCAGGATGAGGATGCCCGACTGGTTCGCTGACATGGAAATTGATAGGCCAACCGGTTTCGACTGCGAACTCGACAATCTTGAGCCAATTCGGGTCACGCATTGAAAACCCTTGAACTGCGGGCAGGATTTCACCGATCCCGCGAAAGCCTTCGTCCCGGGCAGCTTTAAGCTCGTCGATCGCCTTCTCCGCAAGCGGATGAATGGAGGCAAAGGCAATGAAACGTTCGGGGTCTTTCCGAATCCATTCGCCGTGCCACCTGTTGTGCAAGGCACAAGTTTCCGGCGTTTCCCAGTACCAGCCTAGAAGTACGGCTTTGTCCACCCCTCCGGAATCCATATCGGCAAGCATGGTTTCTCGGTCGGCCCATCCTTGAATGGTAGGCCCTTTTTCGGGCACCACCAAGTTTTGCCAATGCTTTTCGCCTCTTGAGTTCGCGAAAGCGGCGGGATTTGCAAATACTGCCGGTGGGTAGCGATGAGCGTGGCAGTCGATAACCATTTACCAAGGATGAAGGAATGGCTTTGTGAATTCTCGTGTCGTTCTACTTAAGAAAGAGCCCTGTGGTTGGAGGCTCACAGAAAAGGCTTAAGCCGTTTCCGCGTCTTGCTTGGCCGCGAGGTTGTGGGCGAGGGCGGCCGCGACGAATCCGGAGAAGAGAGGGTGAGGTTTGTTTGGCTTGGATTGGAATTCAGGATGAAACTGAACTCCGACGAACCATGGGTGATCCTCCATCTCTACGATTTCGACCAAGCCGCGTTCCGGATTCACGCCCGCAATGCGTAGACCAAGCTCGGCAAATTGAGTACGGTAGTCGTTGTTGAACTCGTAGCGATGCCGATGTCGCTCGGAGACTTCAGTTTGCTCGTAGGCGGCAAACGAAAGGCTGTTCTTGGAGATTTGGCATGGGCAGGCTCCCAACCGCATCGTCGCTCCCTTGTCCGTAATGTTTCGTTGTTCTTCCATTATGTGAATGACCGGATGGGGAGAATCTTGATCGAATTCAGTGCTGTTGGCTCCCTCGAGGTTGGCAATGTTTCGGGCAAATTCGACAACTGCGATTTGCATGCCGAGGCAGAGGCCAAGATAAGGAATCTTGTTTTCGCGGGCATATCGGACAGCCGACACCTTCCCTTCCGTGCCACGATCGCCGAATCCTCCGGGGACGAGAACCCCATCGAGATTAGCGAAATAAGAGGTGGCTCCGTCTCGCTCAATGTCCTCGGCATCGATTCGGACGATTTCCACGGCCGTATGGTTCCTGATTCCCCCGTGGGCCACCGATTCGTTTACCGAAAGATACGAGTCCTGCAAGTCCATGTACTTGCCGACCATTCCGATACGAATGTGATGTTTTGGATTTTTCAGCCGTTGAACGATTTCTTCCCATTCGTCTAGTTTTGGGGCAGGGGCGTCTAGTCCAAGGGAACGGGTAACCAAATCATCCATCCCTTCCTTCCGAAGCATATGAGGTAGTTCATAGATCGAATGTTCTACATCCATCTCTTCGATGACAGCCTCTTTTGGCACACTACAGAAAAGACTGAGCTTTTCTCGAATTTCCTCGGTAATTGGCTGTTCGCTGCGACACACGAGAATATCCGCTTGGATGCCGATCTCACGAAGTTTGGCCACGCTTTGCTGCGTAGGTTTTGTCTTCAGTTCGCCAGCTGCCCTTAGGGTGGGCAAGAGGGTGACGTGAATGAAGAGAACGTTTGCCTTCCCTGCGTCGAGGGCGAACTGTCGCATCGCCTCGGTGAAAGGCAAGCCTTCGATATCTCCGATGGTTCCGCCGATTTCCGTAATGAGTACGTCAACTCCCTGACCTGCCGCAAGAATGCGTTCCTTTATCTCGTTGGTTACGTGGGGAATGACTTGAACCGTTTTTCCCAAGTAGTCGCCTCGCCGCTCCTTGCGAATTACGGATTCGTATATTTGTCCGGAAGTAAGGTTGTTGAAGCTAGTGAGTTTGCCGGAGGTGAAACGTTCGTAGTGACCTAAATCCAAGTCGGTCTCTGCTCCATCGTCCAGAACATATACCTCTCCGTGCTGAAAGGGACTCATGGTGCCCGGGTCGACATTTAAGTAGGGATCGAACTTCTGTATGCGGGTAGTCAATCCCCGCTGCTCCAGCAATGCACCCAATGCCGCAGCTGTAAGTCCCTTGCCCAAGGATGAAACCACCCCACCCGTAATAAAAATGTATTTCAAATCATCAACCTCTTCGGGGGTTTTACAAGAATCATTCATTAAGCTAAACGCAATAACCATTTTCCTTTACTTCTCTTCTTCCCGACGGATTGGGGTCACTGGTTTATTTTTTACGATCGAAAAAAATCTCCTTCCAGCGAATCGTTATCGTAGCATCAGTAAATATTTAGGCGATCCGTGGACAGGTCGGTTGCTCTGACTGATTTGTTTGCTTTGGCGGAACCATATTAACCGAGGCTTGAAAAACCTTTGGCACGCTCTTGACGATTGAGTGCAAATAATGATCTTCTCTGCTCCCATATGGAATGAGAAGAAAGAATTCGCGAGTCGTCGTCGTTTTGTTCGTGACGCTTCCTTTGCCGGGGCGACCATGCTTGCCGTACCTAATGTGTCGACCTCTCGGGAAAAGGATAAGGTGTTGCCGGTGAGTGAGGGGGAATTCCTTTACCAGGTTGATCATGACTGGGGGGATTTGTCCGAGGGTCACTTATATGGCAACGCAATCTCACCGAGTGACGGTTGATAAAGCTGGGTTGTTCTACTTTACGCACTATGAAACGCTTGGTAGTGTTTTTGTGTTCGAACCAAGCGCGAAATTCGTCAAATCGATGGGCGATATCCATGCGGCGAATGAGCACGGAATCGATATCCGAGATGAAGACGGAACGGAATGCCTCTACCTGTCTCCCGGCAACTCCAACCTGAGTTTTACGAAAATGACGATGGGAGGAGAGGTCGTTTGGCGAAAAGGGAAGAAGCTTCTCGACGAGCTTTCCGGAAATATGCAGCGAAGTCGCGTTATCGTCCTACCAACACTAGTTTTTCGCGTTACGATGGTTACTGTCTTGGCGATGGTTACGGGAGCAATTTCCTTCACCAATTCGACAAGAACGATAAATATGTGCGTACCATCGGCGGTGGAGGTAATGACCCTGGATAGTTTCGCACACCGCACGGGCAATGAGTTGGACATTCGTGACGGCATACCCAAACTCGCCGTATGCGATCGAGCCAACAAGCGTCTCCAATGGTTCGCCGCGGCCGGTGAAGCACTTTAAAGACATTGGACAATTTTCTCTTTCCCGCCGACATCGATGTGAAAGGCGAATTGATGCTCGTGCCCGACTTGGGCGCCCGCATCACTTTGCTCGACAAAGAAGACAAGGCAATCACTCACCTTGGCGACGACCCGGAATGGTGCAAGGTGGCCCTCCGCAAAGGTTTCCGCAGGAAGCGCGATCAATGGAAGGCGGGCCGATTCGTACACCCTCACGACGCCTGTTTTGATAAGGACGGAAACATTTTCGTAGTTGAGTGGGTTTCCACGGGACGCGTCGCCAAGCTCCGTAAAGTAAGTTGACCTTTGCAGTATGTCGTCCAGTAACTTTGGATTGTTTTTGATCGTCCCAAAGTGAAGTTAACGGTAATCATCTTTTTTTCCATGACATACACACTATATCTCTGGCGTTCTCACCATCGCCTGCACCCTGCTCTCGATTCCTCGATGCATGAATAGGGGTTGCGCCTTGAACGGTTTTTGGGCGGAAACTGTTCTTCATTTCGGTTTTTGTCTCTTCTTGCCTTTTGCTCAAAGGGAAATATCAACTTCTTGTGAATCTTTTATTTTGTGACTAGTATTTGTTCTATCTGTTCCAGTTCATTGGGAAAAAAATACCTGATGGCTCTTTCGGGCTTTGTCTTGGTCGGTTTTGTCTTCGTTCACATGGCGGGCAACCTGCAGATGTTTGCAGGTGCTGAAGCTATTAATACTTATGCTTACCAACTGAAAGCCCTTCCTTGGTTTGTGTTGTGGGGTTCGAGATTGTTTCTGCTTGCCGTCGTAGTCGTCCATGCTTGGACTGCTGCTAAAATATGTGCGGAGAACCGTGCCTCGCGTCCCAAGTCAAATGATGTGGAGGTCACTAAAAAGTCCGGATGGTCATCGCTCAACATGGGGCTGACGGGTTCCATACTGTTTGCCTTTATCGTATTCCACATTCTTCATTTCACCACTCAAACCGTATTTCCTGAATACAAGGAGCTTACCACTTATGTTCCGGCGTCTGACGGAGCGGAGGTGCAAGACGTTTATCTTATGGTGCTTACCGGTTTTGGGTCCGAGTGGTTGTCCGCCGTCTATGCTTTATGCATGTTTTTGCTTTGTCGCCACTTAACTCATGGCGTGTCTAGTATGTTTCAATCTCTCGGTCTCCGCCGAGAATCTTGGCGTGGCAAGCTTGATAGTTTGGCCATTCTCTATGGCTGGGTGATTTTCTTTGGATTCATTTCAATTCCATTGGCGGTTATCCTGCAAAAGCATGGGGCGGTGGAAGTTTTTGATAAGGTGGCCTTCGACCAAGCCGTTCCTGCCGCCGTCAGCAGTTCGAACTCGGAGGCACCCACCCAATGATTCTTGATGCCAAAATTCCAGCCGGAACCTTATCCGAAAAATGGGACAACCATCGCTTTTCGATGAAGCTGGTGAATCCCGCAAACAAGCGAAAGTACCGCATAATCGTTGTCGGTTCGGGATTGGCTGGCGGATCCGCTGCCGCCACCTTGGGTGAACTTGGTTACAATGTGAACTGCTTCTGCTATCAAGACAGTCCGCGGCGGGCTCATTCCATTTCTTCCCAATGTGGAATCAATGGCGCCAAGCACTATCAGAACGATGGCGACAGCATACACAGACTTTTTTACTATACCGTCCAGGGGTGCGACTTTCTGTCAAGGGAAGCCAATGTCTATCGTCTTTGTCACGTAAGGGGCAACAATGTCAGCCAATGCTTGTTCCAAAGATGTCCCCTTGC
>JACNJI010000364.1 GCA_014382645.1 Verrucomicrobiota bacterium
ACTGCCCTCACCGGGCTCAACGATCCCATGCAGGTCAACCTCGTGATGACGACGCTGATCATCTTGGTGCTGATCTACACGACCATGGGAGGCATGGTGAGCGTGATCATCACCGACTACATCCAGTTCGTCGTTCTTTCCTTCGGGTTGCTGCTGGCCTGCGGCCTAGCTGTAAGTGAGTTGGGTTGGGACAACCTAGTTGGAGTAGTCGAGGAAATCCATGGGGAATCCGGCTTCAATCCGGCTCACGAAGATGGGTTCGGCATTTCATATATGGCGTGGATGCTTCTTACCGCCGGGTTAGTGAGTTCGACCATTTGGCAGACCGCTGTGATGCGAGCCAGTTCGGCGGAGAACGAGGAGGTTGTCAAAAGCCTCTACAAATGGTCCTCCGTGGGGTTCCTCATACGCTTCCTCTTGCCGCAATTCCTAGGCATCTGCGCCTTGGCCTATTTTATGGGCATACCCGAAGCACGATCCGAGTTGCTCACACCCGATGGCTCCATTATCAAAAACTCGGAGCTCACCATGTCTGCCTTCCCTCACTTCCTTGGACAAATCCTGCCCGCGGGAATCATCGGAATCGTCGGGGCCGGCATGCTGGCCGCCTTTATGTCAACTCATGACAGCTATCTACTCTGCTGGGCCTCGGTCATCGTGGAGGACGTGGTGGTCCCATTACGGGGGGGCGACATGTCCACCCGATCCCGCCTTTTGTTGGCTCGTTTACTGATTGTCTTGATCGGTGTATTCCTACTGATCTGGAGCCTATGGTACCCGCTCGGCCAAGACCTGTTGGACTACATGATGATTTCCGGCGCCATATATTTCACCGGTGCTCTCGCCCTATTGGTCTTGGGCATCTACTGGAAACGCGCCAGTCGGGTAGGCGCCTATCTCGCGCTAACCGCCGGTGGATTGGCGGTGTTCGGGCTGACCCCGGTACAGAAAGCGGTCGGACTCGAGAAAATAGAGGCTGCCCACGTAGGGCTTTGCACAACGGGCGCAGCCCTCGCGCTGATGGTTCTCGGGTCACTTCTTTTCCCTGACAAGGAAACAACTAATCAAGGAGAAACTGATGAGTGACTGGATAACAATCTGGTCGATACTGCTGGTAGGAGGTATCGGAATATACGCCGTGATGGCCATCTTCGTAGCCATCGGAGGCGCCAAGGACATTCGGAAACTGTTTCGCTCCATGGATAAGAAAAAGCGGGATAAGGAAAGGGACTCCTGAAGCACATAAACAATTTCGACGTAAGGCCTCATTCTTGCTAAAAGCCATCCCTATGACTCCTCCCTTTAGACATTTGTTGATTTTGGCGGCGATGGCCTCCGCATCCTCTTCTCATGCGGCAAATGCCCAAAAGGCAAAATCCGATGCCCCGTGGAACCAATGGATTGAAAAAGACTTTCCTTTTTTCTCGGCTACGGTGGACGGACGGACAAAGGCGAGCGAGAACAACCTCACTCCGCGCGCCTTGGTATTTCCCTTGGGAGAGGATCATTTCCTTGCCTATGACATCGACTTGCTACGGGTCGCCGTTATGTGGAAGGCCCGGGAAGCGCCTTTCATAAACGCGAGCATGTCCGTCAACAGCTACCCCTACCAACTCAAGAAAGTGGGAGGCGGTCAAGGAGCGCTTCCGAAGCCGCATGGCGACATATTGTTCCAAAACGGCATCTATCCGGGAGTGGGTGTTGGTTTGCCCGACTTCAAGGATCCGCGACCTGTCCCACCCACCGAAACGGAAGTCGGACGAGGCGGGATTGATCCGAAGTTAGCACGCTTTCGAGGCATCAATCTGCAATCCGAAATCGAGATCGAATATGAAGTGGAAACCACCAAGGTGAGCGAAAGCTTCCGCTTGAACAAAGCCGGCTTGACCCGAGAGTTGCAAGTGGACGCTCACAAGAAGCCTCTCTACCTAATCTTAGCAACGGAGGGTGCCACTGGCTCGAAGTTTACCATTAGAGGAAAAGGAAGTATCGAGAACATGAAGGGACATGTCGTCTGCAGGATTCCCACCTCCCGCAAGAAGGAGAAAATATCCATTGTTTTCCCCCTCGACGTAAATTCACCGAGACCAGACCAACCCGCGGGTAAACGCTGGGAAAAAAAAGTGAGCCTATCCCTTAACGAGACAAAGAAAAACGACGCACTCAATTTCGAACCCATTCCCCTACCCCTTGTAAATCCTTATCAGCGTGCCGTGCGAGCCGCGGGAATAGACTTCTTCAAGGACGGACGCATCGCCTTGGTCACCTTCGATGGCGACGTCTGGATCGGCGAGGGCCTGCGCCCCGGATCCAAAGAGGTGCATTGGTCACGGTTCGCATCGGGCTTGCACGAACCTCTGGGGCTTCGTCTGCGAAAAGAGGACATCTTCGTATTCGATCGCAATGGACTCTGGCGTCTCCATGACCGCGACGGCAATGGCGAAGCAGACTATCATGAACTGTTTTGTTCTCAAATCGACCAGACTGCCGAGACCCGAGAATTCGCCTCGGCACTGGAAGTGGAAAAGGACGGCAGTTTCCTCGTCTGCAAACCCGGCCAGACGGGCAGCACAATCGGGCGGTCCTCCAGCACCATCCTCCGCATATCCCCCGACGGCAACAATGTCACCCGTTTGGCCCATGGCTTTCGCCAGCCCTACTTGGGTTATGACCCGGTGACGGGACAAATCGCCGCCAGCGACCAACAGGGTCATTACGTACCTTCGACCCCGGTGGACTTCGTGAAAAAAGGTGCGTTTTACGGTCATCCGAACGAACCCGCTGACAAGGACAAGCTCATTACGCCGCCCCTCACTTGGATTCCGCATCAGGAATGCGGTTCCGCTGCAGCCATCATCTGGATGCGCAAGAGCAAGATGGGACCGCTTGCAGACCAACCGGTCCTCCTTTCGTTCAACCCGCCGCGCCTCTTTCAAATCCATGCCGAGGTCAACGAGTTCGTCGCCCAAGGCGGAGTCACCCCCTTGCCGATACCCTTGGACGAACCATTGCTCAAAGCGGCAATCAATCCTGCGGACGGTTTGCTTTACCTAACCGGATTCAATATCTGGGGAACCAAAGCCAAGGGTAAGACCTTTCTCGGTCGCGTCCGTCCCAACCCGAAACGCACTTGGACCGTCCCGACACATGCCCAAGTCGCAAAACGAGGGATTCTCCTGCGTTTCGCTGCCCCGCTTGACCTTAAAAGCGCATCCAAACCGGCATCCTACGAGGTGCGGCGATGGAACTACAAGCGTACGCCCAATTACGGTTCACCCCACTACAAGTTGGACGAGACGAAAGGCACCGAGACGTTGGTCGTGGCCTCGGTGAAACTATCCGCAAACAAACAAGCCGTGTTCCTAGGTATCCCCGATATGCGAGAGGTCATGCAAATCGAGGTCGGATACAAGATGTCCGCCATGGGCGGTGCCCAAATCCAAAACAAGACCTTTCTCACCGCCCATCTCCTCCGCAAAATGGTCTTGAATGAGCGAGGTTTTGTCGATGACAAGGTAAACCTTCAAGTCGATGGCTTGGCTCCCGTCGCGAAACGTCCCGCCAAGCCAAGCCTAGAAAAAGGCAAGGCTCTTTACGCTCAACTCGGTTGCGTGGCCTGCCATTCCATTGATGGCTCCAGGGAAGGTAAAACAGGACCCAGTTGGCTTGGGCTATTTGGATCCAAACGTAAGCTGACGACCGGCCAAATAATAATCGCCGACGAAGTCTATTTGCGCGAATCCATCCTGAACCCTACGGCCAAGGTTGCCGAAGGGGCAGTCAACGGGGAAGCCGGCATGCCGATCTACGACGGCGTCCTCAATGAAGAGCAAATTGCCTCGATCATTCTTTTTGCTCGTTCCCTTGGCAAGTAAGCGGGAAAGATCGATCCTGAAATGGCAGCTTAGCGCTTGGTCTCGGGCAGGAGTTGGCTTTCGAAACCGGCGAGATCGGACGGTTTAACTTTCTTGCGACCTCCGCCAAAACTAAAGGTCGTGGGTTTGTAAGGACCCACGAAATCCACGTTCATGTCCGCCTTGATGTTTTTCTCCAGGCCCATGCACCAAAAGACACCGTTGATGATGCATCGTCGGACGCCTTCGCTGACAATGTCCTCGGAGGCACCTTGAGTGGAGGCGAAGACACGCCCCTTTTTACCAGACTTTGATTCGTATTCGCGCACCCAGATGCAAGGACTGGGCGGCTTGTTAGCCAAAGGTTTGCCATCGGGTTTCATGGAATCGAGTACTTGATTTTTACCGAGGATAACGGATCCCTCGATGGGCACGGCGCTGTATGCCCCGGCCATGGCGTGCATATCTGTCACCCCGAGCACGACAGGATGATCCTTTTGCTCCGGCACGACGAACATACGGGTACTGAACTTGTGGTTGCTGCCATAATGGCCGGCCCCTTCCCTCGGTCGCCAAGTTTCACCGATCACTTGGCGGCCAAAGCCCCAGTCGTAACTTTTGTCACGGGAATTGTAGTTGTACTTGCTGTTCTTGCCCTTGAGGCCGTTGAAACCGTGGGTGGTAGTCCGCAACCCGAGGACTGGTCCACCACGGTCCAGGTAATCGGTAAAATGTTTCATCGTGGCATCATCGGGAGCAAGAAAACGCAGGAATAGGAACATCATGTCCGCCTTGCCGAGAGCTTCCATTCCGGGAATGCTCGAGGAGCCCGGCTTGATGTATCCATCATTGTCCAATCCAAAAAGCACGGTGCACTTGAACCCGTGACGCTTGGCAAGAATACGAGCGATGGCGGGACAGGTCTCTTCCCCGCGATATTCGTGATCACTGGCAATGAAAACGATATGCTTGCCTTTGCCGACACCGGAGCTTCCTTCGTAAGTGAGAGATTGGGACATCAATTGAAAAGAGAAGCCACTTAAGGAGAAGCTGGCAATTAGAAGATATAGGATCGGTTTCATTGAGATTTCGTTAGGTTGATATGAAAAAAGAATTTAATGATGGAACACTCTAATGGATTGTCGATGCCGTAGTTTCCTAAGAGCATGAAATTTACTGAAGACACGTTGATGCAAAACTATTTAATCCCAGTGAACAGATTTAGGCAATTCCCCTTGGTTCGGATTAATGAACATGGCGATGCTCTTTACCGCTTAGGCAAGGAGTTTCAGGTGAATCAATTTGGGGTTCTGTCTGACCGGAGGCATGCCAAAAGATGAGCCTTTTTGCCAGTTGGATTAGAATTGGCCTCATATTGGGCATCACTGCGGGAGTGGTTGAAGCTCGCCAGCCAGTTGAGGAAGTTGACTACCTGACCCAGATCAAGCCGATCTTGTCGACCAAGTGCTATGCTTGCCATGGAGTGCTCAAACAGAAGGCAAAGCTTAGGCTCGAGACTCGGGCCTTGATGCTCAAGGGAAAAGTAATCGTTCCCGGTAAGGCGGCCGAAAGTTTGCTGATCGAGAGGATTCTGGATGAGGGTGATGACCGTATGCCGCCCATGAAGGAGGGCGCTGCATTGAAAGCTGATGAAATCACCTTGTTGCGGCAATGGATTGATCAAGGAGCTAAGTCGCCAAAGGAAGTCATCCCTCTCGCACCAGAGGAACACTGGGCGTTCCAGATTCCGAAGAAATCGGTGATTTCTCCAAATGCCGGTAATCCCATCGACTTTCTGCTTCAACAACAACGCGATCGTCTTTCCCTCAAAACACAACGCGAAGCCCCACGCTCAATCTTGCTACGCAGGTTGTACCTAGACCTAATCGGTCTACCTCCATCGCTACAACAATTGAGCGACAAGAGACCGTGGGAAGAGATCGTGAACGAGTTACTGGAAAGCCCCCGCCACGGAGAACGATGGGCTCGCCATTGGATGGACGTGTGGCGCTACTCCGACTGGTATGGGCTTGGAGCCCAGCTACGCAATAGCCAGAAGCACATTTGGCATTGGCGCGACTGGATCATCGAGTCGCTCAACGAAGACAAGGGTTACGATCGAATGATCGAGGAGATGCTCGCCGCCGACGAACTTTTCCCGGAAGACCCAAAAGTCTTGCGAGCCACAGGATTTCTGGCCCGTAATTATTACCTTTTCAACCGGACCACTTGGCTTGATGCCACCATCGAACACACAGGGAAAGCATTTCTTGGTCTCACCTTGAACTGCGCCAAATGTCATGACCATAAATACGATCCGGTCACGCAGGTCGATTACTACGCATTCCGAGCTATCTTCGAACCACATCAGGTCCGACTGGATCCCGTGCCAGGGGAAACCGATTTCGAGAAGGACGGTCTCCCGCGCGTCTTCGATGATCATCTGGAGATAAAGACCTTTCTCGACATTCGAGGAGACCCTAAGAACCCCGACAAGAATACAACTATCGAGCCCGGCGTCCCCGCGATTCTTGCATCCTTCGCACCTGGTATTCGACCTGTGAAACTTTCGGCTTTCGCCTTTGCACCCTCAACGCGAGACTACGTACACAAAAACAGGATAAGCATTGCCCGGGAAAAGTTGGACTCCGCCAAACTCACTTTGGACGAGGCTAGAAAGAGGGCCGGAGAGAAAGCCAAACAAAAAGTGAAAACCCCGGCGGAACCTAAACCAATCGAGGATGATCTCCTGAAGACCGACAAACCTCCGTCATTCGAGGTGAAGGACGACTTTGATAAACCGAATCCAAAGGTCTGGGAACTTATCGGGAAAGATTGGGAATACAAGGACGGTGCTCTTCACCTAACCAAACCGACCCGTGACGCCGCCATGCTCCGGCTTATAAAACCGCATCCGGAGAACTTTGAACTGACTTGTAGATACACTCATACGGGCGGAACAACCTACAAGTCGGTCACTTTCCGTTTCGATCAATCGGAGGACGGGAAATACGAGAACTTCGTCTACACCAGCGCTCATGCGCCCGGCCCGAAGTTGCATGTAGCCTACACCCGAAACGGACAACAAACCTATCCACCCGCAGGAAAGGTATCGCAACCGATTAAGATCGGCGGAACATACCAACTGCGATTTGCAGTTCGCCACCGCTTGATCAACGTGTGGTTGGACGACGAGTTCGTCGTCGCTTACAAACTACCCGACCGGCGACCGAACGGGAGCATCAGTCTCTCAGGATTCGACGCCACGGTGACCTTTGACTCAATCACCATCCGTTCACTATCCGACGAACTAAAACTGATCTCGCCCAAAGACAGTCCAAAAACTGACCAGAAGCCAAAGCATTCCGTGGAACTATCCGAGGCGAAACTCCTGATCGTACAGACGGAAATAGAATCCATCGAAGCCACTTTCAAGGCAGACTGCGCCAAGTTTCGCGGGACATCAAAAGACCAGTCCTTGCAGGTACTGATCAACAATGCGGCACGAAAAGAAGCCGAACTTGCAATTGCCAAGGCCAATCATGACCTTCTCGCCACTCCGGGAGATGAGGGAAAAGTGAACGCCGCCAAGAAAAAGATGAAGGCTGCTGAGGAAAAAATCAAGGCTGCCCAAGAGGGTAAGGCGCAGTACTCCTCCACCCGATCCTCGAAAAAGGCACTGGAATCTCCCGCCCACAAGGAAGCTGATTACCCAGTGGTCTACCCAAAAACCAGCACCGGTCGTAGACTCGCGTTGGCCAAGTGGATAACTTCTCGCGAGAACCCTCTCACCGCACGGGTTGCAGTAAATCAGGTATGGATGAGACATTTCGGTCAACCTTTAGTTGAATCCGTCTTTGATTTCGGCTTGCGGGCAAAGAAACCACTGCAGGCGGTTCTGCTTGATCACCTTGCGGCTGAATTCATGGACGCGAACTGGAGCTTTCGACACCTGCACCGGCTTATGGTCAGCTCAAAGGCTTATCGTCTCGACACATCAACCAAGGGAACTCCTCCCGCTACCCTCGCCAAAGATCTCTCGAACAATTTCTACTGGCGAATGAACACGCGACGGATGGAGGCACAGCTCGTGCGAGACAGCTTGCTCCAACTAGCAGGAAAGCTCGACACCGCAATGGGAGGCCCCTCCATCCCCCCGGGTTCCGGCAACCGCCGGAGCCTCTACTTCCAACATTCGCGAGACCAACAGGACAAGTTTCTCAAGATGTTCAACGATGCCGATCACCTGCAGTGCTATCGTCGAAGCGAGAGTGTAGTGCCTCAACAGGCGCTAGCCATGTCCAACAGCAAACTGGCCATTGAGATAGCCTCTGCAATTGCTGCGCAGTTATCCCAAGCAAGTCCTAAAAACGACCAAGATGCCTTTGTCGAAAAAGCCTTTCAAACCTTGCTTGGCCGCGATCCTGACGAACTGGAAAGAAAGGCATGCACAATGTTTATTGAGGAAATATCCCAGTTGCTTTCCAAGGGAAAGG
>JACNJI010000131.1 GCA_014382645.1 Verrucomicrobiota bacterium
CTGAAACCGCCTGGGGGTTAGATCGTAGTTCATCGGGAGAGAAACCGACGCCTCCCGGCGCCATTTTCAAATTGAAAAAATTAAGGAAGCCCGGCGGCACGATTACCGCCTCTCTCGCGAATGACTTGGTTTTGTACTTCGATGGTGAACCTAAGGTGCCATCGGTCACTTTAAGTCTCGCCCAACCTCTTTTGCGTGGAGCTGGATCGGATATTGCCGCGGAAGTGCTTACGCAGGCGGAGCGTGAAGTGGTGTACGAGATTCGTGATTTCAGCCATTTCCAGAAGGAGTTCGTCCTCGAAGTGGTGAATGATTATCTCGACCTTTTGCAGCTAGGGGAAAGCATGCAGTTGTCCTACGGCAACTATACGAACCGCATTGTTTTTCGTAAGGAAATCGACGCTCGAGTGGAAGCGGGGCTGAGTGCTGAATTTGAGTCCAAGCAAGCAAAACAGAGTGAATACAGTTCCAAGCTTTCCTATATCGGGACGACGAATGCTTACCAAAACGCTCTTGATGAATTAAAGAGGAAAGTATCTCTGCCTCTAGGCACGAAGGTCACATTGGATTTCAAGGTGTTGAAGGACCTTAACGATATGGGTCTTCCGAAAGTACCATTCAGTGAATCGGTCGGGTATCGTCTAGCCATTGCCAATCGATTAGACCTTATGAACGTGATTGATCGCTTTGAGGATTCCAAGCGAAAGGTGAAGGTTGCTAGTCAAGATTTGCTGCCCAGCCTCTCAATTGTCGCCGACGCTGCAATGAAGGACCGGTTTTACTCGTCCTTTCAGTCTGAGGAATATACGGCGAAGGCAGGCTTGAAACTAAACTTGCCACTGGATCAACTTGCCGAGCGAAATGCGTATCGCTCAAGTCTGATTGCCTTTGAGCGGCAATTGAGGACTCTGGCCACTGAGCTAGACAAGTTGCTTGATGGAGTGCGTTCGGACATTAGAAACTTGGGGCGTCAGCGTCAAAACTACTTTACCCAACAGGAGGCTAGAAAGAATGCGGAGGAAAATCTCGAGGCGACGCGTCAACGCTTGCGCCTGGGTTTCCCCGGAGTTCGCACGCGAGACATCATCACTGCTCAGGACGCTCTTCTACATGCGCAACTTTCAGTATCTCGAGCGAACTTGGACTACCATAAAACTCACTTGAAACTGTTGAAGGATGGTGGTATTTTAGATACTACTCAAGATGAGTTCTGGTTAAAGGAATTCAATTTGCCCGGTGGAGAACCGGCGGTGCCTGATCAGCCATTGGATGCCGTAGTCCCCCCTGAGCAAATACTTGGAAAATAATTATGATTGAAAAACGCAAAGTCGCTTCAAGCCTAAGAACAGAAGGTTTTATCTCTCGCAAATTCTTGATGCCATTGATTGCCTTGGCCATCGTTTCCGTTGGTGCTCTTTGGATTGCTAGCCTTCTCAATGACGAGGAGGAAAAGGTACTGCAGGAAAAATATTATACGGCCAAGAAGGCTGATTTTCTCGTTACCGTGAAGTTGACCGGCACCCTTGTTGCCACCGACGTCGTGACCCTCAAGTCCGAACTGGAGGGAGAAACCACCATCCAGTCGATCGTCGACGAAGGCACTGAGGTGAAGGGTAATACAATATACGAGACCAAGGCTGGAGATACAATTAAGTCCATTGCCGATAAGCAGAAAAAGAATTCTCTTTCCATCCAACTCCTCAATAAAGAGTTAGACCTTGACTGGGGCGATTTGCCTGTGGGGCAAGAAATCGAGATCCCGGGCGATCTCTTGGTGGAACTGGATCCACTTCGTTTACGTGAACGAATTAACACCCAAGACATTGCCGTCCAGAGGGCGGAAAACACCCTCAACAGGGCTAAGGGCGACCTAGCCACTTTGACGCTCTCCACTGCCTTGGCCATGAAGGTGGCGGAGAACTCTCTTCAAAATGCCGAAATGGATCAAGAGAAGACTCAAAATAGTACCGTAAAAAACTATGTTCAGAATCTCGAGGGGATGATAGCCAACTTTGAAAAGGACGTGACCTTGGCCGAAAAAAATCTCAAAGCCTACACCAAGCTCAAGGAACTTGGATTCGTGTCTGAAGTAGAGGTGTTGAGGGAGGAGTCATCCAAGGCCAAGACCCTCCACAACATAGAGATGGCCAAGGTCGACTTGGATGCCTACAGGAAATATGATCGGGTCTCCCTGCTTAGTTTGAAGCAATTGGCAGTGGATGAGGCCAGCGTGAACATTGAGAAGACCAAGGTGAAGAACAAGGCGGATCTCAGCGACGCCAACTCCACCGTCTATACCTCCGAGAAAACACTCGAACTTGAAAAAGAGAAACTCGATGATCTGCGTGAACAAATGGCTAATACCAAGATCTATGCTCCCCAGTCAGGCACAGTGGTTTATTGGTCCGAACACAGGTACGGTAGAGGAGAGCCCATAATAAATGGCGCCCAAGTGCATCGTGGAAGAAACCTCATCAAACTCCCCAAGAGCAAGTCCTTGAAGGTCGAGATCAGTGTTCCCCAGGCCAAGCGCTCCCAGCTGAAGAAAGACATGAGAGCTTGGGTGCAGGTGGAGGATATTACTTTGCCCGGAACCCTTTCCCTGTTGGGCACAAACGTGGACAACAATCAGCGCGGACATTCCGACAAGTCCTACTTCAAGGGGGAGATTGCTCTTGATGAGTCGAATGGCTTACCGTCCGACGTGGCCGAGGGAATGAAGGTTACGGTAGAGATTCAAGTAATCAACTTGGTGGGGGAAAACCAACGTGTGCGCGTACCGAACCAATGCGTGACCACTCGCATGATAACCGAAGATCATTCGCAGAGAGGTTGCTGGGTCCTCGATCCCAAGACCGAGAAGCATGTATGGCGACCGATCACCATTGAGTACAGCGATGAGACTTTCATCGCGATAAAAGAGGAGTCCGACCCCGATCTTGGTTTACGCGAAGGCGAACTCGTACACCTTTCCCCGCTTTCCGAGGCCAAGAACCTGAACCTCGAGGAGGGTGTTGTGAACAAGGGAGTACTGGATTTGAAGAAAAACATCTCTACGCCTGAAAAAGAGAAGTCGGCTTCTTCCGACAAGCGGAACGATAAGGAGAAAGATTCAGTTACGGGGGGAGTCTGAGTCAGGCTCGGCACAGAGTCCGAACTTTGTATCTTTTTGTTAGATCCCGTTGATTGAGACTGCAATGGCTTCGCCTGACATCATCGAGCTTCGCGATCTCGGCAAGGTGTACGATCTGGGAGCCGTTCAAGTTTCTGCCTTGCGCGGCCTTAACTTTGTGATCGAGGAAGGAAGTTACACGGCGATCATGGGACCTTCTGGTTCCGGAAAGTCCACTCTCCTCAATATTCTTGGCTGTCTCGACCGACCGACTTCGGGAGCTTATCTTCTTGGTGGGGATGATGTGGCGGGAATGTCCGACAAGGAACTTTCCCGAATCCGTGGAACCCGCATCGGATTCATTTTTCAGTCCTACAATCTCATTGAGCAGCTCGATGTGGTGGAGAATGTTCACCTACCGCTCTTTTACCAAGGAAAGGATATCAAGGATTGCTATGACCATTGTGCTAAATTGGCTAAGAAAGTTGGCTTGGGTGATCGATTGGATCATCGCCCGATGCAGCTTTCGGGAGGCCAGCAACAACGAGTAGCAGTGGCTCGCGCCTTGGTCAACGAACCTCTCATGTTGTTGGCCGACGAACCCACGGGAAACCTCGATTCCTCTACCGAGAAGGAAATACTGGATGTCTTGGACGAGCTTCACCACGAGGGACGCACATTGGTCGTGGTTACACATGACGATGCTGTCGCGGGGCGAGCACAGCGAGTGATTCGGCTGAAGGATGGCTTGATCGATCAGGATCTTCGCCAAGTGCCAACCGTCGACCGAACCCCAAGCGAGTAGGCCATGCGCGGGTCTTCTTTCCTTCGTGTCGGCCAAGCGGGCTTTAAGAGTCTGAGACTGCACAAGTTGCGAAGTATGCTCACCATGCTTGGCATGATTATCGGGGTTTGGGCCGTTATCACTTTGGTCGCGATTGGCGAGGGGGCTAGTTATGACGCACAGGAAGCCATCAAGGCTTTAGGGGCCAACAACATCATTATTCGCAGCATGAAGCCGATGGAGGATAAAGTTCAAATTCAAGGCGAAATGCAATGGGTGTCGCATTACGGACTGACCAACGCAGATGCCGCCCGCATCCTCAAGACGGTACCTGGGGTAAAGAGAGTGTTGCCCATCTTAATCCACCGCAAGAACGTGTTGCATGGTAAACGTAACGTGGATTGCCGCTTGGTGGGAACCTATCCCCATTATCCCTCCTTTACCCAATCTCGGATCGTCGCAGGGCAATTTGTGAATGAGATTGAAGAGGCTCGCCGAGAAAACTCATGCGTGCTCTCTCACGATTTGGCCAAAAAGTTGTTTGCCGGCGAAAATCCGCTGATGGAAACCGTAACGGTTCGCGGTTTTGAATCTTGGCAAGTTTTCAGAGTGAAAGGAATTTTGGAGGAACGAACCGACCTCGAGAAATTACCCAAAAATTCAAATGTCATGGGCAAGACGCTTTCCTCAAACGTTTACATTCCGCTTTCCACTTTCAAGTCGCTCTATGGGGTCAAGAACATCGACCTCAGCGTGGGCAGTGTTTCCTCCGAGGTAGTGCATCTGACTGAAATTCGTGTGGAGTTTGGAAGCGTGGAGGAAGTGATTCCGGCTATGGACTTGATCAAGGATGCCCTCGATAATGGTCGCAACGGAAAAGTGGATTACGAAATTCAGGTACCGATTAACGAACTGAACACCCTTCGAGCTCAAAAGGCCCGCGATACTCGCCTGCTGATGTATATTGCATGCATATCGCTTCTGGTCGGCGGGATCGGCATCATGAACATCATGCTCGCCACAGTGACCGAACGGACGCGAGAGATTGGCGTGCGACGTGCCCTCGGCGCCACTCGGGGAGACATCACCCTCCAGTTTCTTGTTGAAACTCTCATCCTTTGCTTGATCGGTGGTGGAATCGGGGTAGTCGGAGGGTGGTTGTTCGCCACTTTCCGTCACAACATTATGCACACCACAACTATCGTGACCGAATGGTCGGTTATTCTGGCTTTCGGCCTATCCGTTTCCGTTGGTTTGGTGTTCGGCATTTATCCGGCTCGAAGGGCAGCCCGCCTGGATCCTATAGAAGCCCTTAGGCACGCATAGAGTAATGCACGGGGTTTTCTTCATTCGCATCATACAGGTCGGATTCAAAAGTCTGCGGCTGCACAAGCTTCGTAGCATGCTCACCATGCTTGGAATGATTATCGGCGTCTGGGCGGTAATCACGCTCGTGGCGATCGGTGAAGGCGCTAGTCATGATGCCCAAGAAGCGATCAAGAGCTTGGGGGCAAAAAACGTCATCATCCGTAGCATTAAACCGCCTTCGATGCGGACCCAAATGCATGGCAACTGGGAGAGCTTTTTTCGGCGATGGATGGCGGTTTACGGGTTGAAACGTCAAGATGCCGTTCAAATCAAGAAAACGGTGCCGGGCGTTAAGCGAGTACTTCCCATGCTAACCAAACGAATGAACGCAGTTCATGGTGTGCGCGAAGTTGACTGCCAGCTTATCGGTACTTTTCCATACTATCCCGAATTTACCCAGGCCGAGATGGTTGTTGGGCAGTTTCTCAACGAGGAGGAGGAAAACAGCAAGGTTTCCTCCTGCGTCATTTCCTTGCCGTTGGCTGAACGATTGTTTGCCGGGCACAATCCCTTGTTGGAAAAGATTGTCGTGCGCGGTTACGAGTCCTCTCAAGTTTTTCAGGTAAAGGGTGTGCTCCAAGAACGGGTGGACGCCGAAAAATTGCCTCAACTAGCCGATTCCCTTGGGCGAACCATTACTGCCAACGTATATGTTCCGCTTTCCACCTTCAATGCCCTGTATGGCGTCAAAAACGTTGATCGAAGTGTAGGCAATCTGAAGCTGGAAGCCGTGGAACTCACGGAAATTCGGGTAGAGTTCGAAAGCGTCGAACAGGTATTGTCCTCTCTCCCGTTGATCCACGAGGCGCTCCGTGCCGGTAGAGATGAACGCGACTTTGAAATCGTGGTGCCCATTCGGGAGCTGAATGCTTTGCAAAAACAAAAGGCCCGCGACACTCGTATGCTTCTTTACATTGCGTGCATCTCATTACTCGTCGGCGGAATAGGGATTATGAACATTATGCTGGCCACGGTGACTGAGCGAACCCGCGAGATCGGTGTTCGTCGTGCTCTCGGCGCCACCCGTAGAGACATTACCATACAATTCCTCGTGGAAACGCTCATGCTCTGCCTGTTCGGTGGTTGCGTCGGGGTGGTCGGGGGCTGGTTGTTTGCCGCCTTTAGGCATAATATCCTGGAGACTACCACGATCGTGACCGAATGGTCGGTCATTCTGGCTTTCGGATTGTCGGTTACCGTCGGGTTGATCTTTGGCTTGTATCCTGCCCGCCGGGCCGCCCTTCTCGACCCTATTGAGGCTCTCCGTCACTCCTGATTACATCCTTCTTCCCGGATGGAAGATAACAGAGAGTAATTAGGATTGTTTGTCCGAAAGGCGTACGGCAAGTTTGACTGCCTCGAACAAACTGTTCGGGTTGGCAATGCCTTTTCCTGCGATATCCAAGGCAGTGCCGTGGTCGACGGAGGTGCGGATGATAGGGAGTCCGAGCGTGATGTTGACGGCATTGTCAAAAGCCAAAGCTTTCAATGGGATGTGACCTTGATCATGGTACATGCAGACCACGCAGTCGAATTCCTTGCGTCGTTGAGGAAGGAATGCAGTATCCGGTGGAAGGGGACCGGTAATGTCGATACCACTTGCGCGTGCTATATCCAATGCGGGGCTTATAATTACTTCTTCCTCGCGGTTGCCGAAAAGACCGTTCTCGCCGGCGTGTGGGTTGAGACCGCAACAAAGGAGTCGGGGTTTCTTGCCGCGAATACGTTGCATGGCCTCCTCGCAAAGTTCAATGACCTCGAGGATACGCTTTTCCGTAAGCAGTGCGGGAACTTCTGCGTAACCAACGTGCGTGGTCACGAAAACGCAACGAATCTCTTCGGAGTACTGTAGCATGCAGGTTCGTTCGCTATCGGTGCGGTCGGCAAAGATTTCCGTGTGACCCGGGTAGGAGACACCAGCCATCTTGAGGGCTTCCTTGTTTAGGGGGCCGGTCGTGACCGCATTCACCTCACCGGCAAGCGCGCTGTCGATTGCCTCGGTAACGTATCGGTAACCTGCCCGACCCGTAGCGGCGTTAATGATTCCCGTCTCATATTCATCAGCTGAGATGACCCCAAGGTCCAGCACGCAGGGACCCTCGGCATCGTCGAGACTCTTGACTATACGGGCCGGTGGTTGAAGTCCGCATTCGTTTGCGGCCTTCTCCAGAACACAGGCATCTCCAAATACAATGGGTTCAAAAATGCCTCTGGTTGCAGGGTTGTTGAGGAGCTGGAGGCAAACCTCCGGACCGATCCCTGCTGGATCACCGGTAGTCACCGCTATGCGGGGTAGGGGCATTTGTTTAAAGCAGAGTTTTGATGGCACCGAGAAACCGATCCACGTTTTCTTCCGATGAACTGTGCCCCATTAGACCGACTCTCCAGACTTTGCCTTGAAGCGGTCCGAGCCCAGGTCCGATTTCGATTCCATGATCGTTCAGTAGCGCGGTCCTCACGCCAGCTTCGTCCGTGCCATTGGGTACGCCCACTGCGTTCAGTTGCCAGAGTCGGTGGTCTTCCTGTGCGGTTAGGTACAAGCCCATGTCATCAAGTCCTGCCTTCAAGCGGTTGTGGTTGCTTTCGTGTCGGTCCCAGCGATTTTCGAGCCCTTCCGTCAACGTCAGGCGAAGGGACTCGTGCAAGGCGTAGTTCATGGAAATCGGTGCGGTATGATGGTATACGCGGGCCCCGTCACCCCAGTAGTTTGCGAGCAGGTTGACGTCGAGGTACCAACTCCGGACTCCATTATTTCGGGCCTTTACGGCATCCATGGCCCGTTTACTCAACGAAACGGGCGCTAGACCCGGCGGGCAACTCAGGCACTTCTGTGTTCCACTGTATACCGCGTCCACTTCCCAGTCGTCGATGCGGACGGGACACCCGCCTAGGGAGGTTACGGCATCCAATATAAAAAGGGCTCCGGCGTCATGGGTCAGTTTGGCAATTTCCTCGACGGGAGTGAGGGCACCGGTAGATGTCTCGGCGTGCACGATGGCAACGAGTTTAGGATTACTAACCTTGTCCAGCGCCTCGGCGCCCTGTGCAGGTTCGATGATTCGGCCCCCA
>JACNJI010000409.1 GCA_014382645.1 Verrucomicrobiota bacterium
TATTGTCATAAATGATTCGATTGAAAGGAGTTGCTTCCTAGTGAATGTTGAGAGGGTTCATTCGTTTCCTTGGGGGTAGCTAAAAGAAACTTTTTCGAAAACTATGCCATTTATTGTGACCGATGACAGGACGGCATCGAAGCTCTTGACGTCTTTCATTTCAGTCCGAGCTTGAAAGCGGGAAGTACTTCCCGTGGATTCACCTGTGGTCGCGTCTTCCACTGCCGTCATGCTGATGCTTTGGCTTTCCGAATCCTTGGTCGTTACCTGCAAAGCTAATTCTTCTTGTGCAATTCTTACGAAATGTTCCACTTCGCCATCCAGAACGTACAGGTCGAGGATTCCTTCTTTGTTCAGAATTATCTCGAGATGAAAACCGGATCCATGCTCACCCAATAAAACCAAGGTTCCCCCATGTGGGGCTTCGTGGGCATGTTCGCCATGATCATGTCCTTCATGGTCGTGTTGGTGTTCATCACCGCATGCAGCCAAAATGAGATAAAATCCAAGAACTGAGTGTTTTAGAAATATATTCATGGTTCCATCATAGATGCCCAGAGAGTTTCGGCAAGTCCAAGTGCTCGGCTGGGCGGCTTCATCATTGGATGAAACCGCTGAATAAACTGGGCTTCCCGTTTATTTCGCTTCTTCCACCTTAACGACGTCGATCTGAATGAATTGGCCGTGGTAGGGTTTCGGCGCGGGGGCTACTTCAGGCACGACGTGCAGGGCGAAGTTTGAGATCAACTTTCCGTTTTGTCCATCCCCGCCGAGGGTGATCTGGGATCCTCCCTCAATTTCGATCGTCTTGGTATAATCGATGGTGAAAATCCGGTGTCCGACCCGGTCTTGACGATTAAGGAAGTAGTGCGACTTGGGTGACGCGACGTCGATTTTGTATATGTTGTAGGTGCCGTTGTTCGGCTCACCACCGACGTAAAAGTATTCACCGTCCATTTTGCCGTTTTTGTACATCATCGGCTCGACCACTCCGCGAAAACGCAACATAACCTTGTAAGTCTTTCCCGTTTCGCCCCCGAAGTTGACGACTTTCTTGAAGTTGTCCGTCTTGAAGGGGTCTCCCTTGACCAAGGCGGACTCGCAACCTGCTCCTTTTTTCGGTTTGTCCGGCATGGTTCCTTTGCAGGGAAACTCGAAACGGTAACCGTTGAGGGAGGTTCCCGGCTGCTTGTCGTTCTTAGCGTGGATGAGTTTGGGACCTGCGAATAAGGTGGCCAGCAAGGTGAGGCAAATGATGTTTTTCATAGGATTTCGAGTATTGATTAGGTGGAAATTGAGATTGGTGTTACCAGCTAGTGATTGTCGAGTAGGTTATGGGAATAATTATTTCTTTTTCAGGTAGGGGACGATTTGGTTTCCTGCTCGGGTATCCACTTGTGATGCTTTTCCATGATTTTTTGTGCCATGGATCGTTCGCTAGATTGTTCCATTCGTTCGGGTCGGTCTCGTGGTCCTACAGTTCCTCGCTTCCGTCGGCGTACTGTATATATCGCCAGCGATCGCTTCTGACTGCATGGTTGCCTCTTTGATAAGTCATTAGAGCGGGGCGTTCCCGCTTCGCCTTAGGATTTCGCAGCAAGGACACCACTGACTCCGTCGGCTTCCTTGTCCGCAGGCAGACCAGACAGTTCGAGCAAGGTGGGGTATAGGACAGTCAAGTCCACAGGTTGCTCGCAAACGGTGTTTGGCGTAGTTGTTCCGGGAGCCACAACGATTAAGGGTATGTGGTTGCTTTTTTCCCACAGAGCGAACTTCTCGATATGGTTCTTTTCCCCCAGATGAAAGCCATGGTCAGACCATAAGACGACGACGGTATCTTTTCCGCGGGGACAATTGTCGAGGGCATCGAGCACTCGGCCTATTTGAGCATCGGCGAACGAGGCGCAGGCTGCATAAGAGCGAATGAATGCCTTGTAGGATTCCGGAGCCTTGCTTTCGACCTGCATCATACCTTGCCAAAACCATTTCTTACTTCGCATCAGGCTGACAGCTCCTTTCGGCAGGTCGTTCCAGTCATCTTTCTTGTGCAAGGGAAGTGGGATTTCTTTGTATGGTTCATGGTGGTCGGCAGGTGCGAAGAACGGGGAGTGCGGCTTGAATATTCCGCAGGCCAAGAACTGCGGTTTGTAGTTCTTTCTCTCCTGCAGGGCCTTTATGCAATAGTTGGCGGTTTGATAATCGATCGAGTCATCCACCCGCTTTGGCCATGCTCCCCAATCCGTGTTGCGCGATCCGTAGCGCGGAGCCTGATTAAGTTTCTTTGGCGGATACATTTGAGTCCGCATGTACTGGAAATCATGGAACGATGCCTTGTCGTGGAAAGCGCCGTTCATGTGGTGGTGAAAGATTTTGCCCGCTCCGCGTGTCTCGTAGCCTGCGTTCATGAAGCGTTGCATGATGGTCTTGCGTTTGCCTACGGCTTTTCGCCAGTCGCTCTTGTTGCCGTAGACTCCCGTGGTCGATGGTCGCAGTCCGGTCAGGGTGGCGGCTCGCGAGGGGTTGCATGCAGCCGATACGCAGTAGGCCCGGGTGAATAGCATGCCACGGTGTGCCAAACGCTCGAGATTTGGGGTTTTGATCGGAGCTTTTGGATCGAGTAGTGAAATCCAGTCGTTAATGTCGTCCACCACGATGAACAGTACGTCTGGTTTAGCAGTGGGCTTTGCTAAAAGTTTTGTATCAACGAATAAGAATTTTGCCGCCGCGATTAGAAGCAATAAGCAAGGAAAGTGTGCACCCTCGATCATGAGCCAAGGTATTTTGTCTTTTTTTTCAATCGATTGCTTGGGGAGGCGAAATAGAAAAGAACCTAATCGCCATCGGGTATTTCCACATTTTTCCTTCATTCGCCTTAATTCCACCAACGATTGTGAAGATTATGCTGGCAATTCCTAAGGCAATCAGCATGAGAATCCCGATTCCCAGAAGGACGAGAACTGCGGAGCAGATGAAATAGATCGTACTGGATATCAACCAATTGAACACGCTCCTTCCGTGGGCGTCGACTTTGGCGAAATTCTCTTTTTCTGTGGCCCACATCACGATTGGAAGAATTACGCCTGAAAAAGGAACTATGAAATTGGCGAATTGGCTTAGATGTATAAGCATGCAGAATACGTTTTCCTCTAATCCCCAATATGGCGTCGGGCCATTCCGGACAGGTTTGACTTCGCTCCCATCCGCCAAAATATTGTTTTTCTCCAGCTGGAATTCTTCTTCGGTGACAATACCTTGATCTCGAAGTTTGTTTAGCTTTTCCAGTTTATCGTACTTGTCGGACATCTTTCATGGATAGTTGCTGTATCGCCTTGTCAGGGTCAAGACTACATCGCGAATGGGACTGACGGAGTTACTTTGCCTGATGGAAGGCTTGCCGAGTTCAACGAACCGGCTGCACTTCCTCTTCCCACACGGCCAACAATTTCCTCAAGCGAGCAACTTGTTCGGATTTCTTTTGGCTGAGGTCGTTTGATTCTCCAATATCGTTGGATAGATCGTAAAGCCACTCCTCCGTGGTGCCTTCCGTTTTACGAACATATTTATAGCTACCATCCCTAACGGCCCACCATGTACGCTCCCCGCGCTTGCCTCGCCAATAGAGAGTGCGTTTGAAGTTCGGTTTTTGTTTTGCCACATGGTCTACCACGTCGAATCCATCGAGCAGATTGGCAGGCGTCTTGGCACCTGCCAAGTTAAGGATGGAGCGAGTTAGATCGAAAGTCGCGCAAACCTGATCACTGGTCTTGCCCGACGCAATGCGTCCTGGCCATCGGACGATCAATGGTACTCGAATGCCGCCCTCCAAAGTGCTGCTCTTGGCTCCTCGCAGAGGTCCCATGTGGGCTGCCTTGGCAAATCCGCCATTGTCTGACACGAAAATGACCAAGGTGTTCTTAACTAGATTGCTTTCCTCAAGTGCCTTGAGGAGTCGACCTACTTCGCTATCAAGATCCTCGAGCATGGCGACGTAGGTCTTGGCATCGGCTTCCATCCAGTTCGTTTCGTCGACGACTTTCCTCTCATCTCCGGGGCCTTGAAACGGGAAATGTGGGCTCTCATGCGAAACGAACAGAAAGAATGGTTTGTCCTTGTGACGCTTAATGAAATCTATCGAGGAATCCGTGATCAGGTGGGTCATGTACCCTTTGCGATACACCGGCAGACGACCTTGAAACAAGACGTGCAGGTCGCTCAACTCACGATGGTTGAAGTAATGGACGTTTCCCCCCATGTAACCGAAGAACTCATCCCATCCATGTTCGAGCGGATTGAACTGGGGTTCGTAACCGAGATGCCATTTGCCGAATACGCCGCAAGCATATCCTGCCGTTTTGAGGGCCGAAGGAAGTACGGACTGCTTCGCAGGCAAGCCGAGCTGCCGTTTTTCTGCCAATTCGATTGCCTCGTCGTAACGCCCGACGTTACCCGTTCCAATGGCGCATTCCAAGCCACCCGCCCGTTGCTGATATCGCCCTGTAAGCAAGGCAGTGCGCGTGGGACTGCACTCCGGACCATTGGCGTAATGTTGTGTGAATCGCACGCCTTCCTTTGCCAAACGGTCGATCCGGGGAGTCTTAGCTACGGGGTGACCATAACAACCGAGATCTCCGTAACCGAGGTCGTCTGCAAAAATAAACACTATGTTGGCTGGTTTGTCTGCAAATCCGTGGCATGCCAAAACGGTGGCGAGGAATAGGAAAGAAAGAATGTTATGAAAGTGATTCATTTGATTTGGGGATGTTCACGAAGTCGATTGTTTTGAGATGCTTAACGGAAAAGCCAGTGGAAAAGGATCATATCGCTAGCATGAATTAGGATTTGCCTACTGGGCAACTTTTAGTTGGTTTTAAAAACCCTAATCTCTTACCTGCCCCCCATGCATTAATTATCTGCATCCCAAATCCTCATGAAGACTATTATTAAAACTTTATTCTACGTTGTTTCTGCCTGTGCATTGTCTATGCCCTTTTCACTGTCGGCCAAAAATGTCTTCGACAGCAAAATGGAAGCTGTCTCCAATCAGCTCAAGGCGGCGGTGAAGTCAGGCAAGTTGTCCGAGGAGGATGCTTGGGCCAAGTGGAAGGCGATTCAAGGAGATTATCAAGAATCCAAGAAGGGATGGGACATGGAAGCCATCGCTAAGAAACTTAAGGCTGCTGTGGCGGCAGGCAAGATTTCCGAGAGTGAAGCTCGTCAAAAATGGGAAGCGATAAAAGACGAATCCTACCATCTCAAAGATTCAGGCCATGATGACGGAGAAATTAATGAGGAGGAGGAACTTTGGGAAGAAGTCGGGCGTGGTTTGAAGGCGGCCATCGAGTTGGGCAAGATCGAGGAGGAGGAAGCAAAAGAGATTTGGGAGGACCTGAAGACTGACGATTTCGAAGATGAGCATGAAGGCGATGAGGGTTTTCATGGAGACGAAGAGATAAGGGAACTGCACTTCGATCTCGAAAGAAGGAACCTTGAATTTGAACTCGAAAGAATGGAGAACGAGCAGAATCGTGAACGCAAGGAGTGGGAGCATGAACTACAGCGAATGGAACATGATTTCGAACGAGAGCGCATGGAATGGGAACTGGAAAGATTGCATTGGGGACATGAGCGTGAGCAATTGCATCGCCAGTGGGATAATGAGCGACGCAATGAAGATCATGGTCAAAGGGATCACGATCACCGCCATCACGATCGGAACTGAATCCGGCGGTTGGGCATTCCAATTCCCGTAATTTCACTACATCCGTTTTATAGTATAAATGATGTGATCAAAGTCTGAACACAGATATACCTTTTCTGAAATATGCTCCGTTGACGGTTTTTCCGCTGGCGGAGCTTTTTTTATAAAGATTTTTGGTAACCCATCTCCAGTTCGGACTGTATACTGTAAGATGACTTTTATTGTTCATGGAGCTTTCCGAGGAATTTTCTTTGCGCGCACACGGACGCTGCGAATGCATAGGGCATGAACGTCCATTCCTATTCAGTTGCCCGCCAGTCCATCGGCTACTTGGAACACGCAGGGGCAAACTTGGCCAAAAGTCTGGGGAGGCTATCGTCGGGAACCAAGATCAATACCAGTGAGGACGATTCGGGCGGCCTTGCCGTTTCCGCCAAGATCAACTCGGCGATTACCAGATCCTTGGCTCTTAAAGAAAACGTCCAGAACGGGCTCTCGTTTCTGGAAACACAAGACGCAGCCCAGAATCAACTCGGCGAAATCATAACCCGGATGGCGGAACTTCGCCAACGTTTCGACGACACAACCCGGAATTCCCAAGACGGCACCGTCTACAATCGGGAGTTCAAGGAACTGAAGGAAGAGGTCAAATCCTTAGCCAAAAAGAAATTCAACGGCATAAGCCTGTTTTCCAATGAGAGCGACGACAAGAGCAAGCTGATCGTAAACACCTCGGAAGATGGAAAAAACAGTTCCAGCGCAATCACCCGAAACCTATTCTTCAAGTCGATTCTGGAAACCAAGTCCACCGGAGGACCTGTCGGGGCCACCAGAACCACACAAGGCGCATTCGGTTCCTACAGCGGCACCATAACGCCAACGGGCGGCGCCACCCCGGACCAAACCGTGAACGGCGCGGACGGAAGCACCCCGGCGCAACTGTTGAAGGGACTTCAAGGCACCACGACTACCCAAACGGTAAACGGGACAATCGGGGGAACCACGCCCAACCAAACCGTAAACGCCTTGCAAGGAGCAACTCCCGTCAAAAACGACCTGAAGGCGACTCAGGGAACGGTGAGCGGTCTTACGATTTCGGCGAAGCTAAACGGAACTCCCCCCGCCCCCTTGACCTTGAACGCAACGATCGGCAATGCGCCACAAGCATTATGGCAAGGGAGTTTCAATAACGTAAGCAGTGGATTTCATCGCCTTTCCCCGGTTTTCGACACCAACGGAGACATCATCGTGGGAACAATGCAAGATGATGAGCTTTACAGGTTGGACCCGAACGACGGCCGAATACTGACCACCTACGACATGGGCAGCGGCGGAAACTTGTCATGGAAAAGCGCCGTGACCGCCGATACCGTTTACGCCGCCAACGGAGACGGCGACACTCTTTTTGCCTTCGACAAGGTTACCGGGGCGCAAAAATGGACCAAGACTCTATCCGGAAGGATTCAAGATCCACCCTTTGTCGCCTCCAACGGAAATATCTACGTAGCTTGCGACTCGAGCGGTTTTTTTACTCAGGGCGAAATCCATGCCTATCAACCGGACGGGACGTCCTTGCCAGGCTGGCCCAAGCAGGAACACGGAACTTTTCGAGGAGGTTTTGCAGAGGCTGCGGACGGTACCTTGTACCTAACAAGCGGGCGCAACTTCGGCATACCTGCTCCTAAAACCCTTATGGCAATTGATCCGACAAGCGGCGCAATCAAATGGTCTAAAACTAATACCGAGATTAATAGAGTGTTGCGCGCCGCAGCGGTTGCCCCCGATCAATCGGTTGTTATAAATAGCCGAGACGGTGGTATTACCAGAGCTTTCAATCCCGATGGAACGGACAAGTGGACTTACTCGAGTGGAGGCGATATTTTTGGGGGTCCAACCATCGATGCTGCGACGGGGAACGTTTTCGTCGCTAACGATAACGGTATCGTGGCTCTACAGCCAAATGGAACAAACACTCCGAACGTATTGTGGAACTACTCCGCCGGATTCAACGCTCAGACGGTAACGCCCGCCTTCGATCCGGCAAGGAACTTGGTTTACGTTGCAAACACCACCACGGGAGAAATCATTGCCCTTGACGCAACGGGAGGAGGGTCACCTGCGGGATCGGTAGCATGGGCCTACAATACGGGTTCCGCCGTCGTCGCGTCCCCCGCCCTAGACGCCAATGGAAACGTATACATCGGAAACACAAACGGAGATTTCTTCGCCATTTCCGTTTATGACTACATCAACAATCCGGCGGCCACTGACGGCATTGGGTCCGGCTACGATCCCGCCGAGCCTGCCCCGGCAGTCATCATTGACGGTGCGGACAAGGGAAGCTTGGCTGCAACGGCAACCGTAAACCCGGACGGCACGCTGAAACTAAATTTTACGGGAAAGGCATCGGGTGTGGGCAACTTGACGGCTACGATAAAAAACATAGCGGGCACTCCACCGCCTGCAGACCCGGCGGGAAGCAAATACCTGACGGCCGAAACGGCCCCCTCGGCCAGTGGAATGGCGGACCGGACCCCATCCAAGGCCGCCACCCTGCACGCAAACCCGGTCTCCTTGATCGCCTGCGCTACCCCGCCGCCCCCCCCGCTGCGAAACCTCACTTGTAACCCC